>JAGREZ010000028.1:14766-16626 GCA_020446285.1 Geminicoccaceae bacterium | reverse complement strand
AGATCCTCGCCGAAGCGGATCTGCGGATTCATCATGCCGGCCGAAGCCAGCACCTCCCCAGACATCAGGTCGCAGAGATGGGCGGCGATGGTGGTCGAGCCGATATCGATGGCAACGCCATAGGCCTTGTCGTGAAATCCCGGACGGCTGGCGATGATGCGATGATCGTCATGCACCATCACGGTCAGTTTCCAGTCTCCCTTGCGGAGCTTGGCCTGAAGCGCGCGTAACGTTGCCAGATCGATGGTGACCCGATCGAGGCCCCACTGGTTCCTGAGCGCCTCCTCGACCCGCTCGAGATCGCCGCGGGCCTTGTGCATGTCCGGTTCCTCGACCTCGATGTAATAGGGCCTGAGGATCGGATCGAGCTCGATGTCGCGGACTTCGGCGCGCTTGCGCACCACCTGCTTGTGCACCTGGCTTTCCGCCGGCACGTCGATGACGACATCCTTGAACAGCCGGGCCTGACAGGACAGGCGGCGATCGTCGGCCAGTCCCTTGCGTTCGGCATAGCGTGTCTCGGTGCGGGTCAGCTGTTCGAGGTGACGGGCGGAACTGGTGATGCCGTGCTTGGCGAACTGGCCCTCGCCGACGCGAACCTGGCAGCGACCGCAGATTGCCCGGCCGCCGCACACGCTGTCGATATCGACGCCGAGACTGCGCGCGGCCTGCAACACCGGTGTTCCGATGGGGAAACGGCCGCGCTTGCCCGATGGCATGAAGACGACGAGGGCGTCGCTCGCGGGCATCAGCCTGCCCGCCGCCGGCGCCGCTCGCCGCGTTCGCCACGCGCTCCTCCGGCAGCACCTTCCGGCACCGGCTCGCGGAACCTGGTGAGCCAGCGGCGGCAGTTCACATCCTTGCCCATCATCACGTCGCTGCCCATGATCGCCGTCATTTCCTCGGCATGCAGCGGGTTCATGATCGCCGAGGTCATGCCGGCGCAGGCAGCCATGCACAGGAACGCCGCATTGAGCCCATGCCGGTTGGGAAGGCCGAAACTGACATTGGACGCACCGCAGGTGGTGTTCACCTTGAGTTCTTCCTTGAGCCGACGCAGGAGCCGGAAAGCGGAATTCCCCGCCTGTCCCAGAGCGCCGATGGGCATCACCAGCGGATCGACGACGATATCCGAACTTGGAATGCCATGATCGGCAGCGCGCTGGACGATCTTCCTCGCCACCTCGAAACGCACGTCCGGATCTTCGGAAATACCGGTCTCGTCGTTGGAAATGGCGACCACCGCGGCATTGTACTTCCTGATGAGCGGCAGCACGGCTTCGAGCCGCTCCTCCTCGCCCGTGACCGAATTGACCAGCGGCTTGCCCTGATAGACGGCAAGCCCGGCTTCGAGCGCGGCGACGATCGAGCTGTCAATGGAAAGCGGGACATCCACCAGCGACTGTACCAGCTTGATGGTGGAGGCGAGAATAGCCGGCTCGTCGGCGAGCGGAATGCCGGCATTGACGTCGAGCATGTGCGCGCCGGCCTCGACCTGGGCAACCGCGTCGGCCTCGACGGTGGAGAAATCGCCTTCGGCCATCTGTGCTGCGAGCTTCTTGCGACCGGTGGGATTGATCCGTTCGCCGATGACACAGAATGGACGGTCGAAGCCGATCACGACCTCTTTCTTGTGCGAGCTGATGATGGTCTCGGTCATGTGCGGGCTTCCTCGTCGATGGGAGGGCGGTTCTGAGCGTTGGATCGCCGGTTCGGATTGAGAGCCCGGCCACGCCGGCCCTGCAGGACACCCGAACTGGTGATGATCTCGGAGACGAATTCTTCCTGGCGATAGGCCATGACATGCACACCGCAAACGCCGCCGATCTCGCGCAGGCGCTGGATGAGTTCGATGCAGAT
>JAGREZ010000028.1:0-14569 GCA_020446285.1 Geminicoccaceae bacterium | reverse complement strand
TCGTAGACGTACTGGGTCTGGATGAAATCGGCTCCGGCCTTCACCTTCTTGCCCAGATGTCTGGCGCGGAAATCCATGGGCGGCACGAACGGATTGGCGGCCGCGCCGATGAACATGCGCGGTGGGACGGTGAGTTTGCGCCCGGAGAGAAAGCGGCTCTCGTCGCGCATCGTGCGCACGGTTTCGAGCAGCGAGATGCTGTCGAGATCGAAGACCGGTCTGGCACCCGGCTGGTCGCCGCACTGCACGCCGTCGCCGGTGAGACAGAGGATGTTGGTCACACCCATGGCCGCGGCACCGAGAATGTCGCCCTGGATGGCGATGCGGTTCCTGTCGCGGCAGGCAACCTGCAGGACGCTGGCATAACCGGCCCGGCTCAGGAGCGAGCAGATGCCCATGGATGACATGTGCACATTGGCGCCCGACGCATCCACCGCATTGATCGCGTCGCACACCTCGGAGAGGACCAGCGCCCTTTCGAAGACCTCGCCCGGATCGGCGGAGTCGGGCGGATTGAGCTCGGAGGTGACGGCAAAGCGTCCGGTGCGCAGGACGCGTTCGAGACGGCCGGTGCTTGCATAACCGGGAAGGGGCTTGAGCTGGGCGGCAGGATCGAGCCGGTCGGTACTCATTTCGCCGTGCTCTCCGCCTTTTTCGCGAGCGCGCCGTCGGTCGGCGGTGGTGGTGCCTTCTCGCCCATCACCCGCAACCATGAGGACGAGCCTTCCATGCTGCGGTCGACTGGCTTCTGGATGTCCATGATCGCGTCACCGCCCGCCATGCGCCGCGAGCCCTCATGAGCCTGCACCCAGACACAGCGCATCTCCGGCTTGACCTCGCAATGGCCGTCGGGACGAACGCCGCCGCAGGGACCGTTACGCATCTGCTTGGCGCAGTTCATCGGACACGACATGCCGGTGGAGGAAAGCACGCAGCGCCCGCACATGCGGCAGTCGAAGAGAGCACCCTTGACCGCTCTCTCGACCGCCGTCACCGGCCGTTCGATACGCTCGGGACCGATCCTGCGCACCAGCGGGGCCAGTGCGACGTAACCGCGTTCGAACACGCGATAGAAGCTCTCGAACAGGTTGGCGTGGCGAACGGACCAGAGGCGCAGGCCGTACATCTCAGCGTTCCGGCTCGAAGCCGAGGGCATCGACGAGGGCCCGGACCCGCTCGGCATCGTAATCCGTCTCGAGTTTGGCGGCGGCATTCTCCGCCACGGTTTCCGGATCGCCTTCCACCGCCACCGGATCGCCGCGTCGCCACTGTTCGAGATAGGCATCCGTGCCGGTAAGCTTCGCGCGCATGGCGGCGCGGTCGATCGCCTGTTCGAAGCGCTCGGGCAGTTGCCGCCTGGCCGTCCTGCGGCCGGCCTTCACGATCACCTGGGCCGGGATATCCCGCCAGTAGACGATGATCTTCTGCACCATGGGCACACTCCCGAATAGAGCGTCCGCTCCGCCGACAGCGTCGGAGCAACCGGTTCGCAGCCGTTTGCGCCGATTTTGCCGCAGGATCTTTCAAAAACGCGGCACCTTCTTGCGAAAACACGGGGAAGTCTCAGTTTCGACGGTTGCTGCGTCCCCGGTGGCGTCCCCGCGTGCGTGCCGAGGTTCGGCGAAGAACCGATCCGGGGCGTCCGGATGCCGGTTCGTTCGGGAACGTGCCCGCAGGCGGTGCAGCCGGCGGTTCACCTTCGCCGCGGGCTGCCAGTTCGATGAAACCGGCCAGCTCGCCCATGCCCGTCTCGACATGCTCGAAGGCAAGCGCGAGACGTCCGGCGGCCGCTTTCGCCTGTTCGAGCAGTCCGGCATCGGCCGTCTGCGAAAGATAGACGAGCTTCGTGTAATTGCCGAAATAGAGGCCGAGCAGGTCGGGGTGGCGATCGAGCCCCATGCCCTCGATGACCAGCGTCTCGAACTGGCGCACGAGAAAGTCGGTCAGATAGAAGGTGCCCGGTTCGGCCTCGGCGAGTGCCGCGAACGCTTCCTGCCCGGCAAAGAAGGCATAGCAGTGTGCGCCGCCGATCCGTGGCACGCCTTCCATCGCCAGCACGCTGTCGAGCATTCCGCCTGTGCCGCAATCGGCGTAGGCGCAATAGATTTTCTCGTAATGGTCCCGTTTTTCGCGAATCCGCGTGCGAACCGCCTCCGGGATCAGCTCGGGGCGATTGTGCAGGCTCGCCGGCAGGCAGACGAGATCGAGATGGTCGAAACCGTTCACCTCGATCAGTGCCCTGATCTCGCGGGCGAGGGCGCCACAGGCGATGACGAGATTTCGGCGGACGGGCGGGGAGGATGTCATGCTGCAGAGACCGGCTGGTTGTTCCACCATCGTGACGTCGGCGGGAGCCCCTCAGGCAAAACAGGGCGGGGAACCCGTTTGGCCAGTATCAGCGGGAATCCGGTTCGTTGCCATGGCGTTTTCGACATGGTCGCCGGTCGTCGCTGTGCTCCTCCGGATCCGCAGCAGCAGCGGGGGGCTTGAACCCGAAGAGATTCATATCAGGGACGTTCGAGGCGCTTGAAGACAGGGCCGGCCATCATCACCACCAGCGCTATGCGGATGATGTGGTGGATGGCGACATAGGCGGGCTCGATTCCCAGCGCCAGGGCGACGAGGCTCATTTCCGCGACGCCACCGGGCGCAAGTGCGAGAAAGAGGGCGATGGGCGATGCACTGGTGAGCGTATGAGCGATGGCACCGACGGCAAAGGTCGCGGCAAACAGCGTGAGGACCAGTCCGAGCCCGGCCCGCAATGTGACGAGAACGTCGCGAAGCGGAAAGCCGCTGAACCGTGTGCCGATACCGGCGCCGATGACGAGCTGGGCGATGGCGACAACGGCGAAGGGCGGAGCGCCATGCGCAAGTCCGGCGATATGTGCTGCCGCACTGAGGATCATCGGTCCGACGATCGTGCCACCGGGCAGCTTCGCCCATTGTCCGGCCTTGTAGCCGATGACCGCGCAGGCAAGGAGGACGAGGAGTTCGACGACATCGACACCGGCGGTCGTGTCCGTTGTGGCCATCGGCAGGTCGGCATTGCCGAAAAAGAGGCTGCGCACGAGGAAGGGCACCATCAGGACGATCAGCAGCACGCGCGTGGAGTGCATCAGCGCGATCCGGCGAACGTCACCGCCTGCCTGTTCGCCCATGACGATCATCTCGCCAAATCCTCCGGGCGTGGCGGAAAAGAAGGCGGTGCGGACGTCGAGGCCGGTCACATGGCGCAGATAGAGGAAGCCCACGCCGCCGACGAAGACAACATAGAAGGGCAGGACGGCGATGGTCGGAAGCCAGCCGCGGGCGGCCACGAGCAGTTCGAGGTCGAAGCCCGATCCCAGCAGGACGCCCAGCACGGCCACCATGGGGTCGCGCAGTACTTTCGGCATCGCCAGCCTGAAACCGGCCATGCTCGCGACTGTCGTCAGCAGCATCGCGCCGAGCATCCACGCCAGCGGCAGATCAAGAAGGTGGAACAGCGCGCCACCCAGCGCGCCGAGACCGAGCGTCATGACCAGCGACCGGATCCGGCCGGGTTTGCGGGACGGCGGGGACATCGAATTCAGAGGCCGGCCATCCTGTTCAGCACCTTCCAGTGTTCGTCGCTCACGGGCATGACCGAGAGCCGCGACTGGCGGATCAGCGCAAGTCCCTCGAGTGCCGGCTCGGCCTTGATGGCCTTGAGCGATACCTCTTCGCGGACGGGGCGAAGCGGCTCGAGATCGACCTGAACGAACTTGCCGGTCTCGTCATCGGGGGCGGGATAGGCTTCCCGGATCACCGTCATCACCCCGACGATCGCGGGGTTCTTCAGCGACCGGTAGAAGAAGACCGCCTCGCCCTTTTTCATCGCCCGCATGTTCGCCGCTGCCTGGTGATTGCGGACACCGTCCCATTGGGTGCGGCCGTCCTTCACGAACCGGTCCCAGTCATAGTCGCCCGGCTCGGTCTTCATCAGCCAGTATGCCATCTCGGTCTCCTCCTTCGCGGGTCTTGATAGCGCCATGTCCGGGCCTGCGCCAGTCGCTTGCCACGGCCGGCCGGTACGGGTAATCGGGCTCGTGGGGGAACAGGGAGGACAGTCATGCCGCTGCATGCCATCGATCGGGCGAACGGCCTCTTCCACGAACATCACGAGGCGGATGCGGGAAAGCCGACATTCGTGTTCTTCAATGCGCTTTCCGGCAATCTCGGCATGTGGCGGGCAACGATCGCGCCGGCACTCGAAGCCGACGGATTCGGCACGCTGCTCTGGAACTATCGTGGTCAGCAGGACAGTCCCGTCGACGACCGGACCGAAATCAGCGCGCGTCAGATTGCAGATGATGGCATGGCGCTTCTGGATGCGCTCAGGCCGGCCCGGCCGGTCTATGTCGGCATGTCCATTGGCGGGCTGTTCGCCCTCGATGCTCATCTCGGCGGCCGCAGGGCGGCGGCGATGCTGCTCATCAACACGTTGCGCATCGACAGCCCGCGCCTTCGCTGGGTGAATGCGGCGACGCACAGGGCAGCACTCGTCGGCGGTGGACGTCTGTTGCGCGATCTCTATGGCCCGCTCATTTTCGGCGAACGTTTTCAGGAGGCCCGGTTCCCGACGATGCTCGCTCCCGAACCCTATGAACCGCTTTCTTCCGCTCATGTCGATGCGCGCCTGCTCGCCGCCGGCGCCACGGCGGACTGGGCCGTTGACTATGAAAGCGTGGAGGTGCCCGTGACGATCCTTACCGGCCTGCAGGACAGGGTCTTCTACGACGAACAGGTGGTCGACCGACTGTCCCGGCGCTTTGCGGATGCCCGGCGAGTGAATGTTGCCGAAGCCGCCCACATGCTGCCTGTCGAGACGCCTGACGATGTCATCGGGGCCTGCCGCGAACTCGCGGGGCGCATCGCATGAGCCTGCACTTCGAAAGGGACGAATTCGCGTCTCGGCTGCGGCGTGTCCTTGCAGTCATGGCGGAGCGCGGGCTCGACGGCCTCCTCCTCTTCAATCAGGCGAGCATGTACTGGCTCACCGGCTATGACACCTTCGGCTTCTGCTTCTTCCAGTCGCTGGTCGTCCGCGCCGACGGGCGCGTGGTCCTGCTCACCCGCTCGGCCGATCTGCGTCAGGCGCAATTGACCTCCAACATCGAGGATATCCGCATCTGGATCGATCGTGATGGCGCTTCGCCGGCGGACGATCTGGGCGAGCTGCTGGCGGAACTCGGGCTGCACGGCAAGCGCCTCGGTTTCGAGAGCGAGACGCACGGGCTCACATTCGCCAATGGCCGGCGCGTCGAGGCAGCGCTCGACGGCAGGGCGGTGCTGGTCGAGGCCTCCGATCTCGTTACCCGTCTGCGGCTGGTGAAATCGGAGGCCGAACTCGCCTGTGTGCGCAAGGCTGGCGAACTTTGCGACGCGGCGCTGGACGCCGCCATTAAGGCAACCGCGCCCGGCGCCGACGAAGGCGTGATCCTCGCCCGGATGCATGATGCGATCTTCGAAGCGGGCGGTGACTATCCGGGTAATCCCTTCATCATCGGCTCGGGCGAGCACGCGCTGCTCTGCCGTTACCAGTCGGGTCGCCGCAGGCTCGATGCGCGCGACCAGCTCACCCTCGAATGGGCTGGCGTCTGGAGACAGTATCACGTCGCAGCGATGCGCACGCTCATCGTCGGCGAGCCGCACCGGCGCCATCTCGAACTGCACGCGGCCGGCGAGGCGGCACTGCTCGCCTGCGAGGAAGCTCTTCGTCCGGGAAAGGCCATGAGCGAGGTGTTCGACGCTCATGCGCGCACGCTCGACGCCTACGGTCTCGCTGGCCACCGGCTCAATGCCTGCGGCTATTCGCTGGGCACGGTCTATGCGCCGAGCTGGATGGACTGGCCGATGTTCCATGCGGGCAATCCGGTCATCATGCAGCCGGGCATGGTCTTCTTCCTGCACATGATCATTGCCGACAGTGCCAGCGGCCACGCCATGACCCTGGGACGTACCTCGATCATTACCGAAACCGGCCTCGAAGCGCTTTCGCGTCACGGAACCGGGCTGATACGCTGCTGAACGCGACCGGCGGAGTCTCGTGCCCGCTCAGGGCCCGGCCGGCAGTGCCTGGATGATGACGAGCGCTTCGGCCATCGGCGGTTCGTCGGTGATGGTGAGTTCGATATGCGCCTTCATCCCGTCGGGAGTGATCTCGCGCAGGCGTTCGAGCGCGCCGTTGGTCAGTGCCAGTGTCGGTTTGCCCGAAGGCAGGTTGACCACACCGATGTCGCGCCAGAAGACGCCGCGACTGAAGCCGGTGCCGAGAGCCTTGGTGCAGGCTTCCTTGGCAGCGTAGCGCTTGGCGTAGGTGTCTGCGGGTTTGTAGCGGCGTTCGGCCTTCGAGCGTTCGATATCGGTGAAGCATCGCCGGATGAAGCGTTCGCCGAATCGTTCGAGCGTGCGTTCGATACGACGAATGTCGATGAGGTCGTTGCCGATGCCGATGATCATGCGTCGGCCCTGGCCTCGTCCATCAATCGCCGCATCTCGCCGACAGCACCAGTGAATCCCCGGAAGATGGCCTCACCGATGAGGAAATGGCCGATGTTGAGCTCCATGATTTCGGGAATCGCAGCGATCGGCTTCACGGTTGCGTAATCGAGCCCGTGACCCGCATGGCACTCGATTCCCGTCTCGCCACAGGCGCGGGCGGCTTCGATGATGCGTGCGAGTTCGGTTTCGCGGGTTTCGCCGTCAGCCTCGCAATAGGTGCCGGTATGCAGTTCGACCACCGGAGCACCGATGCGGGCGGCCGCCTCGACAGCGGCGACGCTCGGGTCGATGAACAGCGAGACGCGGCAGCCGGCATCGGCAAGTTCGGCGGTGATGTCCTTCAGTTCGGCTTCGAGACGCACGACGTCGAGGCCGTGCTCGGTCGTACGCTCCTCGCGGCGTTCGGGGACGATACAGGTGGCGTGGGGACGGATGCGTCTGGCAATGTCGATCATCTCGCGCGTTGCGGCCATCTCGAAATTGAGTGGCAGGTCGCATTCGGCGCTGATGCGTTCCACGTCGCGGTCGCGGATATGACGCCGGTCCTCGCGCAGATGGGCGGTGATGCCGTCGCCGCCGGCTTCGCGGACCATGAGCGCCGCGCGTACGGGGCAGGGATTGTCGCCACCCCTGGCGTTTCTCACTGTCGCGACATGATCGACATTTATGCCCAGTCTGAGCTTGCCCAAGGCGCTCTCTCCTTCAAGTGGCCGGCGGAGAGTTGAGCCATTTTCCGGCAAACTGGCCAGTGCCATTTGCTGCATGGCCGACTGGACCGGCTTTCCTATCGGCCTGGTTGCCTGCGGCGAAGGCCGAGTGCCTCGGCGATGTGAACTCGCGCAATGGTTTCCCGTCCGTCGAGATCTGCGAGTGTTCGGGCGACCTTGATGACCCGATGATAGCCGCGCGCGGAGAGCCCGAGACGGTCGGTTGCGCGTTCCAGCACGCTCTGTGCCGACGGCTGGACAGGGCAGAGCCGTTCGATGAGGTCCGCTCCCATGCCGGCATTGCAGCGAAGGTCGTCGCGGCCGAGGGCTATGAACCTGTCCTGCTGGATGTTTCGCGCCGCTGCCACGCGGGCCGCCACATCGGCCGAGCTTTCGCCGGGCACGGGCAGGGTCAGATCCTGCGGTTTTACCGCGGGCACATCGACATGCAGGTCGATACGGTCGAGAAGTGGTCCCGATATCCGTTTCTGGTAGTCGCGCGCGCATTGGGGAGCTCTGGAACATGCCCGGGACGGATCGTCGAGATAACCGCAACGGCACGGATTCATGGCCGCCACGAAGAGCACGCGGGCCGGGTAGGTGACATGGTAGCGGGCGCGTGCCACGGTGACCGTGCCGTTTTCCAGAGGTTGCCTGAGTGCTTCGAGCACCTGGCGCGAGAATTCCGGCAGCTCGTCGAGGAACAGCACGCCATTGTGGGCCAGCGAGATTTCGCCCGGCCGGGCATGGCTGCCGCCGCCCACCATCGCGGCTGCGGAGGTTGCATGATGCGGATCGCGGAAAGGTGGTGTGCGGCGCAGGCCTTGTTCATCGAGCTTGCCGCCGACGCTGGCGATCAGGCCGACTTCGAGCATTTCGGCGGCGGACAGTGGAGGGAGAAGGCCGGCGATCCTCGCCGCGAGCATCGACTTGCCGGAGCCGGGCGGTCCGCACATGAGAAGATTGTGGCCGCCGGCGGCGGCAATCTCGAGTGCGCGCTTGGCCGATTCCTGTCCCCTGATGTCGCGAAGATCGCGAAAATCCGCATCGTCTGCGGCGAGGTCCGGTGGCGGCGGCTGCGGCAGTATGGTCTCCCCGCGCAGATGCCGGATCAGCGTGCCCAGATCGGCTGCCGCGATGATCGAGAGTTCGTCGCCGAGCCAGGCCGCCTCGCGCGCCGAGGCGAGGGGACAGATGAGCGTGCATTCCTGTGCCACTGCCTCGACGGCCGCCGCGAGAATGCCGGGTACAGGCCGAATGCTGCCGTCGAGACCGAGCTCGCCCATGACGATTGCACCGTCGCAGCCATCGGAGGGAAGGATGTTCATGGCCGTCAGCAGGCCCAGGGCGATGGCGAGATCATAGTGACTGCCTTCCTTGGCGAGATCGCCCGGAGCGAGGTTGACGGTGATGCGGCGGGTGGGCAGCGAGAGGCACAGGCTGGAAAGCGCTGCCCGGACGCGTTCACGGCTTTCGGCGACGGCCTTGTCGGGCAGACCCACGAGACCGAAGCTCGGCAGGCCGGCGCTGATATGCACCTCCACATCGACATCGGCCGTTTCGAGACCGACGAGTGCGACGCTGTGGAGGCGGGTGGTGGTCGCGACAGGCGTGGTGGCTCGCATGGCAGGGGCTCTCCGGCGCGGGCGAAATTGCATTTTCTAATGAACGCCCGCTGCGGAAAGCAACTATAAATTGAAATTGGCGCTTCTCCGGCGTCCCTCAGGACTGGACCCGTTCGACCCCCACCACGATAGGGCTTGTGCGCAGCGCCGCCTTGATACGAAGGAGCTGTTCAGCGTCGGCGACCTCGACATCGAGGATCATCTCGTAGAGATCCTTGACCTTTCGTCCCACGCGGACGTCGGCAATGTTGGCCTCCTGCTTGCCGATGATGGTTGTCACGGTTCCAAGCGCTCCCGGGCGATTGAGCACCATGACCGACAGGCGCGCGGCAGCATATGCCTCAGGATCGATTTCACCCCAGCCGACATCGATGAACCGGCTGCTGGCCGGATCCATCTGTGCGACGTTGCGGCATTCGCTGAGATGCACGCTGACCGGGCGTCCGGTACGCACCACGCCGACGATGGGATCACCGGGGACCGGCCTGCAACATCCCGCAAGCTGGAAGGCGATCCCTTGCGGCAGGCCCGCGATGGTTGCGGGTTTGCCGCTCTCGCCGGCCGTTCCCTCGCCACGGGCACGGCGAAGGGGGAGGCTCGCGCCGGGTTCCGGCAGGTTCTCCTGTGCCTGTGGATCCTGTCTCGTCTGGAGCGTGCGCGGGAGGATCCGTTCGATGATCAATCTTGGCGCGAGATTGCCCTCACCGACCGCAACCAGCATGTCCTCGACGCTTTTCTGCTGGAGCAGGCCGACGGCGGTTTCGAGCTGTTTTTCGGTTATGCGCTGGCCGCTTCCGCGCTGGACACGCTGGAGAGCGGTGCGCCCGCGCTGGACGAGGTCCTCGCGACGCTTGGTCTTGAGATAGCGACGGATCCGCGCGCGCGCCTTGCCGGTGGCGACGAAACGCTCCCAGGCAGCCGACGGCCAGGCATTGCGGCTGGTGATGATCTCGACCTGATCGCCATTGTCGAGTTCCGTGCGCAGCTGCACCATGCGTCCGTCGACTCTGGCGCCGATACAGTGGTCGCCCACCTCGCTGTGGACCGCATAGGCGAAATCGACCGGGGTCGATCCCCGTGGCAGGGAGATCAGATCGCCGCGCGGGGTGAAGCAGAACACCTGGTCCTGAAACATCTCGAGCTTGGTATGTTCGAGAAAATCCTCGGGACTGGAGGCATGCTCGAGGATGTCGAGAAGTTCACGGATCCAGCGATAGCGCCGGCCATCGGTCAGCGCGTCGTCCTGCTGCTTGTAGGCCCAGTGCGCGGCCACACCCAGTTCGGCCACCTCGTGCATTTGCCTCGTGCGGATCTGAACCTCGATCTTGCGGCGTTCCGGGCCAATGATCGTCGTGTGCAGAGAGCGATAACCGTTGAGCTTGGGGGTGCTGATGAAATCCTTGAAGCGGCCCGGCAGCATGGAATATTCGGCATGGATGCTGCCGAGCGCGGCGTAGCACTCGCCCACTGAATCGACGAGCACGCGAAACGCCATGATGTCGGCAAGCTGCTCGAAGCTGATGTTCTTGCGCTGCATCTTGCGCCAGATCGATATGGGCGATTTCTCGCGACCGCTGATATCGGCTTCGATGCCGGCCTCGTTCAGGGTTGCGCGGATGCCATCGACGATGCGGTCGATCAGTTCGGTATCGTCGCGCCGAAGTTGCAGGAGACGATGCTGGATGCTGTCATAGGCATCCGGCCAGAGTTGCTGGAAGGCCAGATCCTCGAGTTCCGCCTTGAGCTTGTCCATGCCGATGCGGGCGGCGAGCGGGGCATAGATCTCCGAGGTTTCGGTGGCGATGCGCCTGCGCTTCTCGGGTTTCTTGATGAAGTGCAGCGTGCGCATGTTGTGCAGGCGGTCGGCGAGCTTGACCAGCAGCACGCGAATGTCCTCGGACATTGCCAGCAGCAGCTTGCGGAAATTCTCAGCCTGCGCGGTCTGCGCCGATTGCAGATGAATCTTGTTGAGCTTGGTCACGCCATCGACGAGTCGGGCTACCGTATCGCCGAAGAGCGACCGGATCTCATCGAGCGTGACGCCGGTATCCTCGACCGTGTCGTGAAGCAGCCCGGTGGCGATCGAGGCACTGTCGAGCTTGTAGCCGGCAAGTATGCCCGCAACCTCGACCGGATGATGGAAATAGGGATCGCCCGATGCACGCAGCTGCGACCCATGTGCCTTCATGGCAAAGACATAGGCCCGGTTCAGCAGGTTCTCATCGGCATTCGGGTCATAGGACTTGACGAGTTCGACAAGATCATACTGACGCATGACCTTGCGACGCTGCGGCTGGGCATTGGTGTCCGCAACCGGGTTTTCCGCAACCGGAACCGTTTCGGCGGCAGGTTCATCAGCACCGGCTTCGCGGACAACTGCCGGC
Organism: Geminicoccaceae bacterium; assembly: GCA_020446285.1. Taxonomy (GTDB): domain Bacteria; phylum Pseudomonadota; class Alphaproteobacteria; order Geminicoccales; family Geminicoccaceae; genus JAGREO01. Next base: position 3,331 of record JAGREZ010000028.1, on the reverse strand, counting down.
ACGACCGGGCGAATCGGCTCAACATCGCCGCCGCCGCCGATTATCTCCGGCGGCGCGCGATGGCTGTTCGGATGTTCATCGAGGGGCCAGCGTCGCGTCTCAGTCCTCCTCCTCGACGTCCATGTCGCCGTAGCTCAGGCCCTCGGGCATCTCGTCGCCCTCGCCGCCGATCATCGCATTGCTCGGCATCAGCGCCTCGAGCTCCTGCGCCAGATCTTCCGGCTCCTCCTCCTCGTTACCCTCGACGTGGCGGCGCAGGCCGTGAATGAGTTCGTAGCGCAGGTGATCGAACTCCACCGTGGTTTCCGCAATTTCCCTCAAGGCCACCACCGGATTTTTATCATTGTCGCGGTCGAGTGTGAGGGCGGCTCCGGCGGAGATGTCCCGTGCACGCTGGGCCGCGAGCATGACCAGCTCGAAGCGGCTCGGCACACGTTCGACACAATCTTCCACGGTAATTCTTGCCATGGGATGGAATCTCCATGAAACTGCGGTGTTGGGGAACTACGATATCAGCTGGCCGGGACGCTCTTAGCGCAATGTCGTCTTCAACGCAAACATGCACTGGAGCACGTCGCGACCCGGCCATCACGGGATGGATCTTTGAGACGAGGTACATTATAGGTCACTTGTGTGATTGGAGGTTCTTTGTTCCGCAACTATATTGGTTTGCCGGGTTTCAGCGCAACAAAGCCTGAAGGGTCGGATACGCTCACCAAGTGTGTGCGGCGGAATGGCCGTGTGTCGCTTCCTCTGGTCATGCTCAGATCTCACGTGCCGATAAAATGGAGATCAACATGGCACGCTTAACAGCCCTCAAGCATATCCGCGATGAAGAGCGTGTGGCTCTCTTCATCGACGGCGCAAACCTGTTTCAGGCCGCACGCGCTCTCGACTTCGACATCGACTACAAGCGGCTGCTGGAGGTATTCGCCAGCCGTTCACGCCTCGTGCGTGCCTATTATTATACGGCCTTGCTCGATGAGCAGGAATATTCGCCGATTCGACCACTGGTCGACTGGCTGGACTATAACGGCTTCACCATGGTCACGAAGCCGCTCAAGGAGTTCACCCAGGCGACCGGTCGTCGCAAGTTCAAGGGCAACATGGATGTCGAGATCGCCGTTCAGGCGATGGAGATAGCGCCCTTCGTCGATCACATCGTGCTGATGTCCGGCGATGGCGATTTCCGTGTGCTCGTGGAGGCGCTCCAGCGGCGCGGCGTGCGGGTGACGGTTGTCAGTACCATTCGTCCGCAGCCACCCATGATCGCCGACGAACTGCGTCGCCAGGCGGATTTCTTCGTCGATCTGGCTCTTCTCGAGGATCTCATCGCCCGCGAGCATTCCGGTGGACGGGACGATATGAGACGATCGTTCGACGACCGTCCCGATGACGATCAGGACGATATAGAGGGCGACGAGGAGTTCTATGACGACTGAGTCGTCATCTTCGTCTGCCGAAAATCGATGTCAGCCAGATCCGGACTGCCAACTCTGCCCGCGTCTCGCGGAATTCCTCGGTGAGCAAAGGCTGAGGCAGCCGGCCTGGCACAATCGTCCTGTCGCCGCTTTCGGCGACAGGAACGCTTCTCTTCTGGTTGTCGGTCTCGCTCCGGGTGTCTCCGGGGCGAACCGCACCGGGCGGCCGTTTACGGGCGATTTCGCTGGCAAGGTTCTCTATTCGGCGCTTGCACGGCACGGATGGTCCAATGACCGTTTCGACGAGCGCGTCGATGACGGGCTGGAATTGTCGGATTGCCGAATCGTCAATGCCGTTCGCTGTGTTCCGCCTGCGAACCGGCCCACGGGTGCGGAGATCAGGACCTGCAGGCGGTTCCTCGTCGACGAGATCGAGGCCGAGCCACGTCCCGGCATTCTGCTGACGCTTGGCCGGATAGCCCATCTGACGGTCCTTCGCGTGCTCGGCATGAAAGATCGCGAAGCGCCCTTTGCCCACGCTGCCGTGGTCGGGCTTGCCGACGGGCGTCATGTCGTTTCCAGTTATCATTGCTCGCGATACAATGTGAATACCGGTCGTCTCACCGAGGCGATGTTCGATGATGTGATGACCCTGATTGACCGTCTGCGCGCCTGATCAGATTGACCGTTGGTCATGTACCCTTAACCTTCGAATTGCACGCGTGTTCGCGGAGTGTCTTTCTGTAAAAGATCCGTCATCACGGGGCCGGTTCAGTGATGGATAACGGAACGGGTGCATGAGGGTGATGATGATCGACGAAACGGCGGAAAATCCTGTTTTCGAATTGCGCTGGCGGATCATCCATGGCGAGGCCATGAAGGATTCGTCCGCGGGTTCCTTCCTCTATGCGGTGATGACGACGGGCATTTATTGCCGGCCGGATTGCCGCTCGCGCAAACCGGGACGCGTGAACACGCGATTCTTCGACGATTGGCAATCGGCCGAGCGTGCCGGTTATCGCCCCTGCAAGCGTTGCCGTCCGCGCGGCGATGACGGAGAAGTGCTGATTATTCAACAGCTTTGCGAAACCATCGACCGGGCGGAGGAAACGCCATCGCTTGCGATGCTCGCCGAAGGAACGGGTCTCAGTCCTGAACGTTTGCGGCGCTTGTTTCGCATGCGGCTTGGCGTGAGTCCGCGCGAATATGCCCGTGCGCGGCGACGGCGGCGGTTGCGGGGGGCTCTGGCCGCCTCGTCGAGCGTCACCGAGGCCTTCTACGAGGCGGGATATGGCGGCAGCAGCCGGTTCTATGAGGATGACGGCCTCGGCCTCGGAATGAAGCCGGATCGCTACCGGCGTGGCGGTGAGGGTGAAACCATCGCATTTCTCATCGTTGACAGCCCGCTCGGGCGGATGCTCGTCGCGCGCACCGGCAAGGGGGTCTGCGCTATCGATTTCGGTGCCAGCGACGCGGAACTCGAGGCGGGCTTGCGCCGGCGTTTTCGCAGGGCAAATGTAAGAAGTGAAGATGATGGTCCCGGATGGCGGGAAGTCATCGAGGCCATCGTTTCGATGATCGAGCAACCGGGGCGGATGGAGGCGTTCCCGCTCGATATCCGTGGGACCGTCTTCGAGGAGCGCGTGTGGCATTCCCTCAAGAAGATTCCCTGTGGCGAGACGCGGTCTTATGGCGAGATTGCGAAGGCAATCGGCGCGCCTTCGGCCGTTCGGGCGGTCGCCGGAGCATGTGCGCGCAATCCGTTGTTGCTCGCGATACCCTGTCACCGCGTTGTCCGCGGTGACGGTTCGACAGGCGGGTATCGTGCGGGGGCAGGGCGCAAGGCACGGATTCTCGACAATGAACGTCGGGTTGCAAAGGGAAGGGGCTGACCTGAAAGAAATGCGCGG
>JAGREZ010000270.1 GCA_020446285.1 Geminicoccaceae bacterium | reverse complement strand
GTCGGCATCGAGCGCGGTCACATGACCACCATCCATGCCTATACCAACGACCAGCACCTGCTCGACGTGTTCCACAAGGATCTCTACCGGGCCCGCGCGGCGGCAAGCTCGATGATCCCCACCTCGACGGGCGCCGCGCGCGCGGTGGGCCTCGTCCTGCCGGAGCTCAAGGGCAAGCTCGATGGCGGTGCGATCCGCGTGCCGACCGCCAATGTGTCGCTGGTGGATCTCACCTTCCAGGCGGGGCGGGATACCTCGGTCGAGGAGATCAACGGGGCGCTGAAGAAGGCGGCCTCCAGCGGGCCGCTCGCCGGCGTGCTCGACGTCACCGAAGAGCCGCTGGTCTCGATCGATTTCAACCATGCGCCGGCGAGCTCCACCGTCGATCTCAAGGCCACCAAGGTGCTCGAAGGCAAGCTCGTCCGGGTGGCGAGCTGGTACGACAATGAATGGGGTTTCTCCAACCGCATGAGCGACACCGCGGCGGTGATGGGAGCCCTTTGAGGAAATTGCGCGGCGAGCGGTTGCGGGCGCTTGACACTCACCCGCCGCCGCTTTAATTCCGCCTCACCGAAACGCAAGCGGGTGTAGCTCAGTTGGTTAGAGCGCTGGCCTGTCACGCCAGAGGTCGCGGGTTCGAGTCCCGTCACTCGCGCCACTCTCCTCTCCCCTCCTTTTTGAGTGCTGGGTGGTTTGAGTGGTCCGCAGGTTCGGTTCGAAAGAGGACCGGGGCATTTGCTCCGGTCCTTTTTTCTTGCCCGGTTTCTTTTCTTGCCCGTTTTCGAGCGCTTGCGCGCGACCGCCAGCGGGGCTCCGGTCGCGACGGATTGCCCCGAATATTCCACCAACTGAACCTTGGCTTTTCGACATGACCAGCCTATTTTGCGCCTCAACGCGAAATTGAGTCGTTTCACCTCGGGCGGCCGGCACGGACCGGTTGCCCTGCTGCCGGGGCCGGCGGGATCGGGTGGCGGACGCCCAAGCCAGGAGACGAGATGGAAGCCTATCTCTTCGAGTATCTCCCGATATTGCTGTTCCTCGGGATAGCCGTGGCGCTCGCTGCGATCATCGTCTTCGCCTCGATGCTGGTCGCCCGCCAGAAGCCCGACGCCGAGAAGGTCTCGGCCTATGAATGCGGTTTCGAGCCGTTCAGCGATTCCCGCGGCCGGTTCGATGTCCGCTTCTATCTCGTCGCCATCCTGTTCATCATCTTCGATCTCGAAATTGCCTTCCTGTTCCCCTGGGCGGTGAGCCTCGGCAATATCGGGCTTGCCGGTTTCTGGTCGATGATGCTGTTTCTCGGCGTCCTGACCGTCGGCTTCATCTATGAATGGAAGAAGGGAGCGCTGGAATGGGAGTGAGCGACGCCGCCCTCGCCGACAGCAAACCGGAACAGCCGGAAAAGAGCGGCCTGCTCGCGCGCGTGCAGGAAGGGCTTGCCGAGGACGGTTACATCCTCACCACGCTGAACGATCTGGTGAACTGGGGTCGTTCGGGCAGTCTCTGGCCGATGAGCTTCGGTCTCGCCTGCTGTGCCGTCGAGATGATGCACGCCGCCGCCTCGCGCTACGATCTCGACCGCTACGGTGTGGTCTTCCGGCCGAGCCCGCGGCAGTCGGATGTGATGATCGTCGCCGGCACGCTGTGCAACAAGATGGCGCCGGCCCTGCGCAAGGTCTACGACCNNACGACCAGATGGCCGAGCCCCGCTATGTCATCTCGATGGGGTCCTGTGCCAATGGTGGCGGCTATTACCACTATTCCTATTCCGTCGTGCGCGGCTGCGACCGCATCGTGCCGGTGGACATCTATGTTCCGGGCTGTCCGCCGACAGCGGAAGCGCTGATCTACGCCATCCTGCAGCTGCAGAAGAAGATCCGCCGAACGGGCACCATTGATCGCTGAGACGGGGAAGTTTGCATGACGATTGCCGTCGGTCCCGAGGTCACGGAAAATCTCGAGGATCTGTTGAGTCTGATCGAGCCGCGTCTCGGCGAGGATCTCGTCGCCCATGGCATCAGCCGTGGCGAGCTGACGATCACCGTGCCGGCCTCGGCGATCGTGCGGGTGCTCGCATGGCTGCGTGACGAGCCGAACATGCTGATGAAGGAACTCGTCGACCTGTGCGGTGTGGACTATCCCGAGCGCGACCAGCGGTTCGAGGTCGTCTATCACCTGCTCTCGATGCATCACAACATGCGCATGCGGGTGAAGGTGCTCACCGACGAGATGACGCCGGTGCCGTCGATCACCGGCGTTCACCGCTCCGCCGGCTGGTTCGAGCGCGAAGCCTGGGACATGTACGGCATTCTCTTTTCGGACCATCCGGACCTGCGCCGGCTGCTCACCGATTACGGTTTCGACGGCCATCCGCTGAGGAAGGACTTCCCGCTCACCGGTCATGTCGAGCTGCGCTACGATCCCGAACAGGCGCGGGTGGTCTACGAGCCCGTCCAGCTTCGCCAGGATTTCCGCACCTTCGACTTTCTCAGCCCGTGGGAGGGAGCGGCGGCTGAACTTCCCGGCGACGGGAAGGCACCGGGTGAAGCAGGCGGGGCGGGGAACTGAGCCATGGCCGAGACCGATCTTCGCACGTTCAGCATCAATTTCGGCCCGCAACATCCTGCGGCACATGGCGTTCTGCGTCTCGTTCTGGAGATGGACGGCGAGGTCGTCGACCGTGCCGATCCGCATGTGGGCCTGCTGCACCGGGGCACCGAGAAGCTCATCGAGCACCGTCCCTACCTGCAGAACATCCCCTATTTCGACCGGCTCGACTATTGTTCCATGCTCTGTCAGGAACATGCCTATGTGCTGGCGGTGGAAAAGCTCCTCGGGGTCGAGGTGCCGGAACGGGCGCTCTATATCCGCACGATCATGGACGAGGTCACGCGGATCATCAATCACACGCTCAACGTCACCTCGATGGCGCTCGATTGCGGCGCGATGACGCCACTGCTCTGGATGTTCGAGGAGCGCGAGAAGCTGATGGGCTTCTATGAGCGGCTCACCGGCGCCCGCATGCACGCCAATTACTACAGGTTCGGCGGTGTCAACCGCGACATGCCGGCGGGCTTCGCCGAGGACATGCTGGCGTGGATCGACAATTATCTGCCGTTGCAGAAAGATGTCGAGGATCTGCTGTCGGACAATCGCATCTTCAAGCAGCGGACCGTGGATATCGGCGTGGTGGAGGAGGAGGACGCCTTCGCGCTCGGCTTTTCGGGGCCGATGCTGCGTGCTTCCGGTGTCGCCTGGGATCTGCGCAAGGCGCAGCCCTATGCCGCCTATGACAAGGTCGAGTTCGACATTCCGGTGGGCAGGAACGGCGATTGCTGGGACCGTTATCTCGTGCGCATGCTGGAGATGCGCGAGAGCCTCAAGATCATCCGCCAGTGCATCGAGCAGATGCCCGAGGGGCCTGTGCGCGCGCTCGACCAGAAGGTCACGCCGCCGCATCGATCCGACATGAAGCGGTCGATGGAATCGCTCATCCATCACTTCAAGCTCTACACCGAAGGCGTTCATGTGCCTGAGGGAGAGGTCTATGCGGCGGTGGAAAGCGGCAAGGGCGAATTCGGCGTCTATCTGGTGTCGGACGGCACCAACAAGCCGTATCGCTGCAAGATCCGTTCGCCCGGCTATGTCCATCTGCAGGCGCTCGACGAGATCTCGAAGGGGCATCAGCTCGCCGATGTGGTTGCGATCATCGGTTCCATGGATATCGTTTTCGGGGAGATCGACCGGTGAGTGACCCGGCAATGGACAAAGACGGCTTCGCCCCCGACGTCGACAGTTTCAGCTTCTCCGCGGAGAACCGGGCCGAGGTCGAGCGGATTCTCGGCAAGTATCCCGCCGACCGCAAGCGCAGTGCGGTGCTGCCGCTCCTGCATCTGGCGCAGAGGCAGCATGGCGGCTGGCTGCCGCGCGCGGTGCTCGATCATGTCGCCGAGCTGCTGGAGACGCCGAAGATCCGTGTCTATGAGGTTGCGAGCTTCTACGACATGTTCAACACCGAGCCCACCGGGCGCGTGCAGGTCCGGGTGTGCACGACCACACCCTGCTGGCTGCGCGGTTCGGACGAGATCGTGCGCGCCTGCAAGGATGCGCTCGGCATCGAGATCGGCGAGAACACGGAGGATGGCCGGTTCTTCCTGCGCGAATTCGAATGTCTCGGCGCCTGCTGCAACGCGCCGATGATGTGGATCGACGATCATTTCTACGAGGATCTCGACTACGGCAAGGCGAAGGAGATCGTCGAGGCGATCATGCGCGGCGAAACGCCGGAGCCGGGGCCGCAATCGGGGCGCAAGGGCTCCGAGCCGCTCGGCCAGCGCACCACCCTGCTGGAGGATGAAGCCTGATGCTGGCCGATCGCGATCGCATTTTCACCAATATCTACGGCCAGCAGGGCTGGAATCTCAAGGAAGCGCGGAAACGCGGTGACTGGGATGGCACCGGCGAGATCATCAGGAAGGGCCGCGAGTGGCTCGTCGACGAATGCAAGGGCTCGGGCCTGCGCGGGCGCGGCGGTGCCGGCTTCCCGACCGGTCTCAAAT
>JAGREZ010000269.1:11241-11936 GCA_020446285.1 Geminicoccaceae bacterium | reverse complement strand
ATCGCCTTTGCCTGTCTTACGGTCTTCGGCTTTCCGCTCGCCTTTGCGATGCTGCTTTCCTGCATCGTCTATTTCACGCTTGCGGGCGAGCCCATGTATCTCGTCGCCCAGCAGTTCTTCAACGGGATCGACTTCTTCACCATCATGGCGATCCCGTTCTTCATGCTCGCCGGTGAGCTCATGGTCGCTTCCGGCACCGCCGACCGCCTCCTGAAGTTTGCCCAGCTCCTGGTCGGGCGGCTTCGCGGCGGCACGGGCTATGTCAACATCCTCGCCTCGATGCTGTTCGGCGGATGCTCGGGTTCGTCGATCGCCGATATCGCGGCACTCGGGCGGATGCAGGTCCAGATGATGGAACGCTCGGGCTTCTCCCGCGAATTTTCGGCAGCGCTCACCGTCTCGACCTCGATCAAGGGCGCGATCATTCCGCCGTCCATTCCCATCGTGCTCGTCGGTGCCGTGACCGGAACATCCATCGGCGGAATGCTGATCGGCGGCCTCGTGCCCGGCCTCCTCGTCGCCATCGCCATGGCCGTCACCGTCTTCCTCGTGACCCGGCGGCAGAACATCCAGACGAGCCCGCGCAAGACATTCTCGCAGGCGATTGTCATCATCATCCAGTCGCTGCCCTTCCTCGCCATGCCGGGCATCATCCTCGGCGGCATCCTTTCCGGTGTGTTCACACCGACAGAGGC
>JAGREZ010000269.1:10331-11087 GCA_020446285.1 Geminicoccaceae bacterium | reverse complement strand
TGGGTTCTCGCGAGCGAGCAGGTTCCGGCGACCATTTCGCAGATGATCTTCTCGATCACCGAGAGTCCCATCCTCATCTTCCTCATCATCAACCTGTTCCTGTTGATATGGGGGCTGTTCATGGACATGCTTCCGGCGATCTTCATCGTGCTGCCGATCCTGATGCCGCTCGCGAGCCATCTCGGTATCGATCCCGTGCATTTCGGCGTGGTGGCGACCTTCAATCTCGTCATCGGCCTCATCACGCCACCCTACGGAACGGCACTCTTCACCGGATCCATCGTGCTCGGCATTCCCATCGAGAGGATGGTGCGTCACATGCTTCCGTTCTTCGGCGCCGCGGTGTTCGTCCTCCTCCTGATCACCTATGTGCCGGAAACCGTTCTCTTCCTGCCGCGGCTCATGGGCCTGCTTTAGGCGGAACGATCCTCAGCTCCACGCTGCAAGGCCCCGCACGCGATGACTTGAGCTTTTCCCGTTCAGATGGAACCATCTGAACGATCAGGAAATGCGGCGAAACAAGCAATAGAGCCGTCTTCCCGATCAGGTGAAATCGGGAAGACGGCTCTATTGCAGCATCAGGCCTGGCAGGCCGGTCGCGAGGATCGGGAAGGTGCAGACGAGGACCAGCACCACTAGCGGTGGTATCAGCCACGGCAGAATTCCCCATGCCAGCCGCTGGAACGGGATGTTGCCGACCTGGGCGACGACGAAGAGCGCCATGCCCATCGGCGGGGTGAGGATCGAGATCATCAG
>JAGREZ010000269.1:0-10275 GCA_020446285.1 Geminicoccaceae bacterium | reverse complement strand
ACGAGGATCGGCACGATGATGAGCAGGATCACCAGCGACTCGATGAACGCACCGAGCACGAAGATCATGATGTTGACGGCGATCAGGAAGCTTACCGGACCGTCGGCGATGCTCAGGAAGAGCGTGGCGATCTGCTGCGGTGCCTGCTCGCGGGCAAGAACGAAGCCCATCAGTGCGACGCCGGCGATGATGGTGGCGATCGCCCCCGAGGTGGCGCAGGTCTCGTAGATCGCATCCCAGAGACGGCGGAATGTGAGTTCGCGATAGAACAGAAGGTCGATGAGGATGGCATAGACCACGGTGATTGCGGCGGCTTCGGTCGGCGAGAAGTAGCCGGAGAAGATGCCGCCGATGATCACGAGCGGGGTCAGGAGGGCGGGCAGCGAGCGGACGAACAGCCTTGCGATCTCGCTGGCGCTGCTGCGTTCGTCGCGCGGATAGTCATGTCTTCGCGCCAGCACATAGACCATCACCATGAGTGCCAGCGCACACATCACGCCCGGAACGACACCGCCCATGAAGAGTGCGCCGATCGAGGTGTTGGATACCACGCCATAGAGCACCATGGTGATCGACGGCGGTACGAGTGGGCCGATCATCGACGAGGCGGCGGTCACCGACCCGGCGAAGGTGTCATCGTATCCCGCCTTGCGCATCGCCTCGATCTCCATCTTTCCAAGCCCGCCGGCATCGGCCATCGCCGACCCCGACATGCCGGAAAAGAACAGCGAGGCGAGCACGTTGACATGCCCGAGTCCGCCGGAAATGTGGCCGACGAGCGCGCGGGCGAAGCCGAACAGGTGATTGGTGATGCCGGCCGAATTGAGGATCGAGGCCGCGAGAATGAAGAGTGGAACGGCCAGCAGCGGAAAGGAATTGAGGCCATCCGCCATGCGCTGGACGGCGAAGAGAAGACCCATGCCGCTGTAATGGAAGTAGCCCATCGACACGAAGATCATGGCAACGCCGATGGGCACACCGACGATGACGAGGAAGAGCCAGCCGAGGGCGACCGCTGCGAGAATCACGAAATGATCCCTTCCCTGTCCCGGTAACCGTCACGCGAGATCAGCCGGCGGGCGATGCGGCAGGCGATGAGCGCGAAGCCGAGCAACGCCGCCGCGTACATCACGGCATCGGTGAATACGAGGGTGACCGACTCGTTGTTCCATGTCCGGCTCACCGTTTTCCAGGCGATCCAGACGAGATGACAGGCGATGCCGAGATAGACCAGATCAATCAGTCGCCGGAGGATCAGCCGCAACCTTTCCGGCAGGAAGCCGGAGAGGAAGTCCATGCGTAGCTGGCCATCGCAGCGTTCGGCCTCGGCCATGGCGATGAAGGCCATCCACACCCACACCCAGCGGGCAAACTCCTCGGTCCAGACGGGACCGTCGAAGAGCGATGTCCGCCCCCCGATCTGCACCAGCAGAACGCCGAGAAGGAGAATGAACGCGAGAGACGACAGGATCCCCTCGGGGCCGTATCTGGATGGCTGCCGCATCGGCGTTTCTTCCCTGTTGCAACCGGCAAGGGGCAGCGGGACACGAAGATCCCGCTGCCACGCACGGAAAGTGCCCTCAGTCGCCGCTGACGCGGGCGATCGAACCTTCGCCGAATTCGGCCTCCAGTTCATCATAATAGGGCTGCATCGCGGCACGGAACGGTTCGAGATCGGGGCGGGTGACGGTCAGGCCGCGCTTCTCGAATTCGGCCAGAAGTTCCTCCTCGCCCTTGAAGTTGAGCGAATTGTTGACCTCGCCGCCCGCCGCGATCGCTTCGGCAAGCCAGCCGCGTTCCTGCTCACTCAGGCTGTTCCATGTATCGAGCGAGATCTGGATGGCGGTGGAGGCGATGAAATGGTTGGTGATGGCGACGCTGCTCTGCACCTCGTAGAACTTCATCGCCTCGATGGTCGGAAGGGGGTTCTCCTGTGCGTCCACCTGATTGGTCTGCAACGCCAGATAGACCTCGGCAAACGCAACCGGTGCCGGTGTGGCACCGACATTGGCTGCATAGGCGATGAGGAAGGGCACGTTGGGCGTGCGCATGCGCAGACCCTTGAGATCCTCCATGGCATTGATCGGCCGGTTGGCGGTGGTCTGCCGCGTGCCGTAGTACCAGACATCGAGGATCTTGACGTTCTGCTCCTCGAACTTCTGTTCCATCTCCTGTCCCCAGGGACCGGCGAGGATGGTCTTGAGATGGTCGAAATCACGCACGACATAGGGTGCGCCGACCAGCTTGAGCTCGGGAATGACATAGGACATGTCGGGGTAGCCGGTCATCGCCATGTCGAGTTCGCCGGCCTGCATCTGGGCGACCATGGCCTTGAAATCGCCGAGCTGGGATGCCGGGAAGAGCTTCATGGTCAGTTCGCCGCCGGAGACCTCGGCGAGCTTTTCCTGCATCGCTACCGCACCCTTGTACGGATTGGACTGTTCGTTGTCCTGCGATCCGAGCGTCAGCTCGCGGGCCGACGCCGACGCCGTGCACATCACCGCAAGGGCCGTTGCGGCAAGCCATTTCCTCAACATGATCCGTTTCCTCCCTCTGATTCCAACAGAACTGGTTACACTTCCGCCTGACCCGGCAGGCTCTTTGGAAGTTCGAGACGATAGCGATACGATCTCGCGAGATGGCGGTCCATCACATCTGTGGCGCCGATCACGTCATTGCCGAGGACCGCCTCGTAGATCTGGCGATGTTCATCATAGACCAGCCGGTCGTGTTTCAGCCGGTTCTCTTCGGGTGGACGCCGCGCGAGCAGGTCCGAGACGAACAGGTCGTGCAGGGTGAGGATGATCGGATTGCCGACCACCGCCACGATCGCGCGATGAAAGGCGATATCGGATTCGGGGAACCCGGAGGTGCCGATGGTCCGAAAACTGTCCTCGAGTGCCGAGCGGATCTGCGCGATCTGCAGGTGATCGGCGCGTATCGCCGCTTCCCGTACGGCCCCCGTCTCGATGAAATGGCGCATCTGCTCGAGATGGGCGGCACTCTCGGTGTCGCCGAGGATGTCGCGGATGACATCGCCGGCGCCGCGAAAGATACTGCTCAGCGACGGGCGGCTGGCGCGGGGCCGCTTGCCGCCGCCGGCATTGAGGTAGCCGCGCAGCTGCAATTGCGAAAGGGCTTCGCGCACCGTCGGCCGCGATGCCTCGAAACGCGCGCAGAGGTCGCGCTCGCTCGGCAACACCTCGTCGACGGCGATCCGTCCGGAGCGAATTTCGCCGACGAGCGTGCTGGCGATCAGATCAGCGGTGCGCGGCTGTCCTCGAACCATGTCTCCGGCAATCTGCAAGCCTGCTCCCGTTCTTCCTGTCATGGGTCGCATGGATAGAATGGTATTTTGGTAAGACAATAAATCCATATTGTCAAACCATGGAGTGGCCGGCATGGTGGGGTCTCACCGACGGGCCCCGGTGCGGTTTCCGTCATCACACAGTGTGAAATGGATGTTCCATGAGCAAGTCCCTTGCAGGCATGCATGCCGCGTTGCTGACCGCGATGACCGACGACGGAGAATTCGATCCGGTCCGCCAGCGTGTCCTGAATGCCCATGTCATCGCCCAGGGGCTCGCCGGCCTCTATGTCGGCGGCAGCAGCGGTGAATCGGGATTGCTCGAAAGCGATGCACTCATCGAACAGCAGGCCGTCGTCGCGGAGAGCGCCGGCGGCAGTTCCGTCGCGCTGATCGCGCATGTCGGCATGCCGTCGCTCGCAACCTCGATCCGTCTCGCCCGCCACGCCGAAAAGCGCGGCTATCACGCGCTGTCGGCCCTGCCACCGCATGCCTATCCATTCAGTGACGGCGAAATCCTCGATTATTACCGTGCATTGGCATCAGCCACGTCGCTGCCACTCATCGCCTACGAAATTCCGCTGCGAACCGGCCGTCCGCTGCCGCTCGGACTGCTTCATGACATTCTCGCCCTGCCCGGCGTGCATGGGATCAAGTTCTCATCGAATGATCTGTTCAAGTTCTCGCTGATGCGCAGCGCACATCCGGACAAGCTCCTGTTCTTCGGTTTCGACGAGATCTATGGCGCAGGCGCGTTTCTCGGCAGTGATGGCGGGATCGGCACCACATACAACGTGTTCGGCCGGCTCTATGTGGCCCTTCATCGCGCGGTGAATGACGGTGATGTCAAGCTTGCCCGGGAGCTGCAGGATATTTCCCGTCGCTTCGTCGAGATCCTGATGGCCATCGGCGTGGTTCCGGGAACGAAACTCGCGCTTGGGCTGCTGGGTGTTGAAGTCGGGCCGAGCCGGCCGCCGATGGCGCTTCTCCGCGAGGATGGTGAAGCGCGTCTGCGGCCGTTTCTCGACGAGCCCGCCGTTCGCCGCTGGCTGACCGCGACACCATGAAGCGGGACACCATGAAGCGGGGCGCCATGAAGCGGAACAATGCCGGGGCAAGTGACATCCGGCGGAAATTGCGGGGGGTATGGGCGACCCTGCTGCTGGATGTCAACGAGGATGGCAGCCCGCGGATGGCATCCATCGACGAGCAGCTTCAGGCCCTCGCGCATGCCGGTGTCGACGGGGTCTATGCTCACGGAACCGCCGGCGAGTTCCATTTGCTCACCGATCCGATGTTCGAATCGATCAGCATCCGTTTCAGCGAGAATGCGCGTGCGCTCGGTCTGCCTTTCCAGATCGGCGCATCACACCCGCTCCCGCGTCAGGCGCTCGAACGGGTCGCATTTGCAAGCGAACTCCGGCCGCTGGCCATTCAGGTCACGCTGCCGGACTGGACCGCGATCGACACGGCGACCGCCAGCCGTTTCCTTGCGGGCTGCGCGGACGCCGCCGGTGACATTCCCCTCGTCCTCTACAATCCGCCGCACGCCAGAACGGTACTCGATGCGGATGCGCTGGTTCGCCTCTGCGACGCCGTTCCGACGCTTGCCGGCCTCAAATGCGGGGGCGGGAACGGCGAATGGTATCGCCGGATGGAAGCCGTCCTCGCACGCATCGCCGTGTTCATACCCGGGCACGCCTATGCCAGCGGAGTCCTCGCCGGCGCGCATGGATCCTGTTCCAACATGGCCTGCCTCGATCCCGCCGCCGCCGTCGTCTGGGCACGGCAGACCGAAACGGATCCCGGTGCGGCGCGCGATCTGGAACGGCGGGTCGCGGCCTTCATGGACGATGCCATCGCGCCGATCCTGAATGCGGGGTGGCAGGGCTTCGTCTGCGACAAGGCCATGGCGGCGGCCGGCGGCTGGACCCGGATTTCCGCTCGCCTGCTCTGGCCCCATGAAGGCGTGGACGGGGCGACCATCGAACGTATTCGCCTGTCGGCTGCAAGACACATTCCGGAATTCGCCAGAAACGTCGATGCAAGAGAATTCACCTGAATAGTTGTCGGTGACAACAGTATCTGCTATCAGGGTCTTCGGGGAAGGGAATGAAACGTGGCTTGTTCATCGGACAAGGCTGCGGATCCTGTCGGCCTGGATATGCTGGAGGATGCGGTCAGCTATCATCTGCGGATCGTCAACCTGACGCTTTCGCGGTTTCTCGAGGTCGCCTTCGCGAACACACCGCTGGAAGGCGGGACCGGCAAGGTGACCACGCTGGTCATGGCGCGCATGAAGCCGGGAATCACGGCGGCGGAAATCGCACCGTTCGCCGGCAAGGATGCGCCGGCGATGACCCGTCTCGTTTCGGGGCTCGTGTCCCATGGCGTTCTCGAACGCCGGCCCGATCCCGACTCGCGGCGTCGGCAGCTGCTCTATCTCACAGCCGAGGGTGAGCGGCTGATCGAACGGATCGGCGATGCCGTTGCCCGTGAGCGACAGGCAGTTTTCGGCATGCTCACCGAAGCGGAAACGGCGCAGCTGCTTTCCCTCCTCAAGAAGGTGAGTGCGGTATCCATCGCGGGTGCACGCGGGGAGACGGCGGCGACGCATGAAGACGCATGAACAGGCGAGCGATGATGCACTGGCGGAAGGGATAATCTGAACCATGCCGGGTCCTCAGATCGTACGGGTCGAGGGTGACGCGACACTCCCGCCAAGGGTCGATGTGGTCGTGATCGGCGGCGGGATCGTCGGATCGAGCACGGCTTTCGAACTCGCCGATCGGGGTGTGAGCGTGGCGCTCTGCGAGAAGGGCGGGATCGGCGAGGAACAGAGTTCGCGCAACTGGGGCTGGGTGCGGATCACCCGCCGCGACGAGCGCGAGATCCCGCTCATGGTCGAGGCTCTTCGAAGCTGGTCGAGTCTCGGTGACCGTACCGGCCGTGATACCGGCTTCACCCGTGCGGGGATCGCCTTTGCCTGTCAGTCCGACGAGGAGATCGCCCGCCATGAGAACTGGGCGAAGCTGCTCGAGCCCTGGCAGATCGAGAGCCGGATGATCGGTCCGCAGGCGTTCGCGGATATCTACAAGGGATGTGTCCATCCGCCGAAGGGTGCTCTCTACACGCCTGCCGACGCGCGGGCCGAGCCGCAGAAGGCCGCACCGGCCATCGCCGAGGCCGCCCGTGACCGCGGCGCCGCGGTCCTGACGAATTGTGCAGTCCGGGCGGTGGAAAGTTCCGCCGGGAGGGTTTCGGGCGTGGTCACCGAGCATGGCCGCATCGCCTGCGACAAGGTCGTGCTGGCGGGCGGTGCATGGTCGAGACTGTTTTCCGGCAATCTCGGGATCGAACTGCCACAGCTCAAGATCATGAATTCGGTATCGCGCACCGAGCCGCTCGAAGGAGGGCCGGAGGGCGCCTACTGGACGTCGGGATATGCCTTCCGCAAGCGTCAGGACGGTGGCTATTCGATTGCCGACGGCAGCGTCAATATCGTCGATCTCGTGCCCGATACGCTGCGTCTGATGACGAAATTCTTCCCCGCCCTGCGCTACCAGTGGCGCGATCTGCGCCCGCGGCTGAGTGGCCGTTTCCTGTTCGAGGCGGGATTGCCCCGGCGCTGGAGCGCGGACGAGGTGACACCATTCGAGAAGACCCGCATCCTCGATCCCGATCCGCACATCAACTCCGTGCGCGCGGCGCTCGCGAGTGCCGCGCGGGACTTTCCGGTCTTCGCCCGTGCGCGGGTCGCCCAGAGCTGGGCCGGGTTGATCGATGTCACACCGGACGCGGTGCCGGTCATATCGACGGTCGAAGGACTGCCCGGCTTCCATATCGCCACCGGCTTTTCCGGGCACGGTTTCGGTATCGGTCCGGGCGCGGGCCGGCTGATGGCCGACATGGTGATGGAACGGACACCCTGCGTCGATCCGCATGAGTTCCGCCTTTCGCGCTTCTTCGATGGAACGAAGATGATTCTGGACAAGGGGTTCTGAGGATGGAGTATCGCAAGGGCTCCCGCGCCGCGCATGCCGGGAACGACGGGACATGACCGACTTCTCGCCGTTCGAACCGTCCTTGTGGTATGCCACGGCCTGCGAAGCACCGCAGACGCAACCGCTGAACAAAGAGATCACCTGCGATGTCTGCATCGTCGGTGCCGGATATACCGGTCTGACCACCGCCATCGAACTCTCCCGCCGGGGCGTGGTCGTGAGCGTGGTCGAGGCGCGCGAGGCGGGCTTCGGCGGATCGGGCCGGAATGCCGGCCATTGCACGCCGACCTTCGCCTTTCTCTCGCTCGATCAGGTGCGCGGGCATCTGGGTGCGGAACGGGCCCGGCGGCTCATTGCCCGGCAGACGGGCGGCGCCGATCTCGCCGCCGACTATATCCGCACATACCAGATCAGCTGCGAATGGAAGCAGAACGGCTTCTTTCAGGGCATTCTCTGCCCCTCCCAGCGCGCCGGCCTGGAAGCGAAATGCAATGCCTATGCCGCCGCCGGCTGCCCGTCGGAAATGGTCGATGCCGCAGAGGCGCAGCGGCTGACCGGCTCGCCGCGCTTTCTTGGCGGCTGGATGCTCCGCTCGGGCGGTCATCTCAACCCGCTCGGCTATGCAAGGGGTCTGGCGCGGGCTGCCATGCAGGAAGGTGCGCGCCTCTTCACCGATTCACCGATGCAGGAGCTCGTGCGCGAGGGCAGCCGCTGGCGCGTCCGGACTCCCGGAGGATCGGTGCTCGCCGACCGGGTGATCGTCGCCACCGGTGCCTATACGCAGGGCGGCGGGACCGGTGTCGAGCGCAGTTACCGGATCCTGCGGGCGCTCATCGCCGCCACCAATCCCCTGCCTGCCGAAGCGCGTCGGCGAATCGTGCCATTCGACGGGACCATGCACGACGGACGCGGCGACATCTTCGTCTACAAGTACGACGCTGCCGGGCGGATCGTCGCCTCGATGTTTCCCATGGGCCGGCGCGGGCGGGATCTGGACTATACGCGGGAGCTGTTCATGGATCGGCTGCGGTGGCTGCATCCCGACCTTCCCGCCGACACACGCTGGGATTTCTACTGGTCGGGCGAGCTCGACATGCAGCGTCACACGATCCCGCGTCTCTATGATCTCGGTCCGGGTGCCGTGGCCTGCACCGGCCTTTCCGGACGCGGTGTTCCGACCGGAACGATGCTGGGCGGAATTCTCGCCGACTGGGCACAGGGGACGGCCGAGCCGGATCTGGCATTGCCCGTCGAGCCGTTGCGCAGTGCTCCGGCCTACATGGCCATTGCGCCGACGATGATGCTGCGCTGGTATCGCTTTCGTGACAGGCTGGCGGCAAGGCGAAACGGGAGTGCGCTGCCGCCCCACGCATGAATTTCGAAGAAGAACCGGCCTCGAGCCGGACACCGACAAACCGACAAGGAGGAAAACCATGTCATTTCATCTCAGGACGACGTTCGCCGGGCTGGCCGTCGCGGCCCTGTTCGCCGGCAGTGCGACCGCAGCGGATGTGACCCTCAAGCTCGCCAGCACGACGCTCGAGAACCAGCCCGCCTATCCCTACATCACCGAGATGGTCAAGGAGATCGAGGCCGCCGATGTCGGGATCACCGTTCAGTTCTTCCCCGCCGGACAGCTCGGTTCGGGCGAGGAACTGCTCGAGGATACCAAATTCGGCAATGTGGACATGGTTCACGCCGCGATCTACGCACAGGCCGACCAGCGCCTCGAGGTTCTCGATCTTCCGTTCCTCATCACCACCCAGGCGGATATCGAGAACAGGCTGAGCAACCCGGATTCGCAGTACAACCAGATCGTCTCCGAGATTCTCGCCGACCATGGACTCTATCTCATCGCATCCATCGGCGAGGGCCTGATCGGCATGGTGGCGGCAAAGGAGCCCGCCGATGTCCACGGGACCGGCAACAAGGAAGTCAATGTCCGCGTGTGGAGTTCACAGGTCGTGAAGTCGACCATCGAGCTTCTGGGTTACCAGACCACCACCATGAACTGGGCCGAGGTGTTCCCCGCCGTGCAGGCCGGCACCATCGACGGTGCGATCTGCTGTACCTCCGAGCTTGCCTACTCGCTGTTCGCATCGAGCGATGTCGGCAACACCTTCATTCCCTACAACGCCTTCGTCGAACGCAACTTCATCTACATGAACGCGGCCAAATGGGGCCAGCTGACGGACGAACAGAAGCAGGTCGTCAGGGACGCCACGGTCAAGGCGGCCAAGGGGATCAATGACAGCTCGTGGCAGCGCAGCGAGGAATTCCTCGAAAAGCTCCGCGAGAAGGGCTGGACGGTCGTCGAGTTCACCGACGAGGAACGCGCCGCGTTCAAGGGGCAGATCGTCGATAAGATCTGGCCGACCGTGGGCGATATCGCCGGTCAGGATCTCGTCGAGCGCATGAGCGCCGACTGATCGCCCGGAGCGGGCAGGGGCCGGGCATGGCGCCCGGTTCCTCCGGCTCGACCTGCCCCGAAACGAGAGGGTTCCCCATGCAGGATCTCGCAGACAGGCTGCCGCCGCGCCTTGGCCGGACCGTTCGCCGGATGGTGGCGGTCAAACTCACCTATTCCGCCATCGCGACGCTGATCCTGCCGCTCACCTTTCTGATGGTGGTCATTTTCCGCTATGTCCTGCATCGGGATCTCTTCGCCTATGAGGAATGGCTGCTGCCGATATCCTTCTGGCTCTATTTCATGGCCAGTGCCGTGGCGACCTATCAGGACACGCAGATCCGTGCCGATGTGCTCGAGAGCCTGTTCCGCACGCCCCGCTCCATCTGGATCCGGCGCATCTGCCTGACCGCGATCGAAATCGTCATCACACTGGCCATCGTGTACTGGGGCTGGCTGATGATCGTCAACGATATCAGCGCCTATCCCTTCTGGCAGAAGACCATCGCGCTCAAGATCCCGTTCTTCGTGCCGCATCTCGGCATCTTCATCGGCCT
>JAGREZ010000268.1:706-22429 GCA_020446285.1 Geminicoccaceae bacterium | reverse complement strand
TGACAAATGGGATGTTTCTTCGGCAGCTGTCGCGCCTGCGACAGAACGCCCCCGATCGTGTCGGTGTCACGCTTGCCCGCGCGCCGGATCACACCTTACATCGCTGGCCCGGAACAACAGCATGGTGACAGGGGCGTTCCGGAGTGGAGAGACGAAAATGAGAGATCACAGCCGTGTCGTAGTTATCGGCGGTGGCATGTTCGGCGTGAGCATTCTCTATCATCTCGCGCTCGAGGGCTGGACCGACACGCTCCTGATCGAAAAGGGCGAACTCACCTCCGGCTCGACCTGGCATGCTGCCGGCCAGTGCCCGAATTTCGTCGGTTCACTGAGCATGGCGCATATCCACCACTACGCGACCCGCCTGTATCCCGAACTCGGAGAACGCACCGGCCAGACTGCCGGATGGCACGGTTGCGGCGGCCTTCGTCTCGCCTACTCCGAAATCGAACTCGACTGGTTCCGGCATGTCGCCGGCATCGCCCGGCAGGTGGGCTACGAGCACGAGATCATTCCGCCCGACGAAATCGCCCGTCACCACCCCTTCCTGAACACCGACGGCGTTCTTGCGGCCTTTCGCACCATGAATGACGGTCATGTCGATCCGACCTCGACCGCCAATGCGATGGCGAGCGGCGCACGAGCACTGGGCGCCCGGATCTCCCGGCGCAACCGGGTGACCGGCATCGAGCGCCTGCCCTCGGGCGAATGGCTGGTGCGCGCCGAACATGGCGACGTGCACTGCGAGCATGTGATCAACGCCGCCGGTTCCTATTGCGATCAGGTCGCGGCATGGGTCGGACTCGAACTGCCGATGGTCAACATGGTGCACCAGTATCTGGTCACCGAGCCCTTGAAGGCGCTGGAAAACCTGGATTTCGAGCTGCCAGTGGTCCGCGATCCACGCTCGGATTCCTACCTGCGGCAGGAACAGAAAGGTTTGCTCATCGGGCCCTACGAGACCGAGGGGGCGGAGACCTGCTTTGCCGATGGCGTTCCCTGGTCGTTCGACCAGGAATTGCTGGAACCCGATATCGACCGGCTGATGCCGTGGCTCGAACGCTGCGGCGAACGGCTGCCACTCTTCGCCGAAGCCGGCATCCGGCGGGTCGTCGCTGGTCCGATCACCCATCTGCCGGATGGCGGCTTCCTCCTCGGCCCGGCGCCGGGGCTCGTCAATCACTGGCTTGCCTGCGGCAGCTCCATCGGCATCTCGCAGGGTGCAGGAGCCGGCCGCTACCTGGCCCAGTGGATGGTCCATGGCGACTGCGAGATCGACACCGCTCCCTTCGATCCGCGCCGTTTCGGTCCCTGGTCCTGCGGCGACTATGCCCGAGCCAAGGGTATCGAAGAATATCAGCACATGTACGCGCCGGTCTTGCCGGGTGAACATCGTCCCGCGGGCCGCCCGGTACGAACCTCGCCACTCTATCGCAAACTCACCGAACGCGGCGCACACCATACCGAGATATTCGGCTGGGAGCGTCCGACATGGTTCGATCACGATGGGTACCGCGAGGAATGGAGCTTTCGCCGCAACAACACATTCACGGCGGTCGCGGCGGAATGCCGGGCGGTCATGGAGGGTGTCGGCGTGATGGACATGTCGAGCTTCGCCAAATTCATGGTACAGGGCGAGGGTGCGCGGGCGCATCTCGAACATATCCTCGCCAACGACATGCCGGAGCGCGACGGCGGTATCGCCCTCGCCCATTTCCTCAGCGGCAATGGCCGCATTCTCGGTGAAGTGACAGTCACCCGCCTTGCCGCCGATCGCTATTATGTGCTTGGTGGCGCGGGCTCGGAATTGCGCGATCTCGACAATCTGCACAATGGCGCGCCGGAAGGTGGCGTACATATCGAGAATATCACCGACGGGTTCGGTGTACTGGTTGTCGCCGGACCACGTTCACGCGATCTCCTGCAGGGTCTGTGCGACGATCCGGATTCCTTTCTGGCGCTGCGCTGGCGCCGGGCAGCAAAACTGTCATTCGGTTCGATCGCCACGATCGTACTGCGCATCAATTATACAGGTGAGTCAGGCTACGAACTGCATGCACCGATGGCGGAACTCGCCACCCTGCACGCGATGATCGAACAGGCCGGCATGACATTCGGACTGACCGATTTCGGCGCCTACGCAATGAATGCGATGCGGCTGGAGAAGGCCTATCGCGGTTATGGCAGCGAACTCACCAACGAGGTGACATTGCGCGAGGCCGCCATGGAGCGCTTCATCTCCAGCCGCAAACCGTTCATCGGCAGCGAGGCGACGCGCGAGGAACCGCGATTTCGTCTCGTTCTCTTCGAAGTGGATGCAGGCGATGCCGACTGTGTCGGCAGCGAACCCGTAATGCAGGACGCGCGGATCGTCGGGGTCACGACTTCCGGCGGCTACGGTCACCGCACGGGCAAGAGTCTGGCCTTCGCCTTCGTTGATCCGGCACTCGAAACAGCGGGCGATCTCAAGGTCGTTCTGCTCGGCGAGCATCGCCGGCTCACACCGCTCGCGGCAGCACCCTACGATCCCGGCAACGAACGGCTGCGTGCCTGAGAGCACGTTCCTGATACAACAGGTTACAGTTATTCTCTCGATTTCCGGCCGACCGCGCACTATTTCATCGAAACACTGATGGAATGTGACCCTGTCGGGAGAATCCTTCTTGTCGATGCTCAGACAGCTGCTCCTGCTCCTCGTGCTTGGCGGCCTCGCTTTTGGCGGGTTCACGTTCTACGAGCGCTATCTCGGTGACGAGCAGGTTCAGGGCGCTACCGATCCTGCCGGCCAGCGGCGCGGCGGGCGCGAGGTTTCCGTCGAGACCGTTTTCGCCGAGACCCGGACGATCCGGACCCGGATCGAGGCGGTGGGTGACACTCGCGCGCTGCAGGCGGTCAATATCGTCCCGCAGGACGCCGGCCAGGTGGTGTCGATCGCATTCGAGTCCGGCGAGCGGGTCGAGGCGGGCGCCGTTCTCGTCGAACTCGACGACACGCTCACACAGGCGGCCGTCGCCGAAGCCCAGGCGCGGCTGCACGAGACACGGGTTGCACTCGATCGTGCCCGCAAGCTGCAGGCCAGCCGCAATATCGCCCAGTCCGCGGTCGACGAAACGGTTGCCGCCGAGGAAGCCGCGACGGCCCAGTTGCAGGCGGCCAGAAAGCGCCTCGAGGACCGTACGATCCGCGCACCATTCGCCGGCACGGTCGGCATACGCAATGTCGATCTGGGCGCAAGGATCGACACATCGACGGTGGTCACCACGCTCGACGACCTTTCCGGCGTCGAAGTGGAGTTCAGCGTGCCCGAAATCCGTTTCGGCGCGGTGCGTATCGGTCAGACGATCACCGCCCGGGCGGCGGCCTGGCCCGACCGGCTGTTCGAGGGCCGCATTGATGTGATCGACAGCCGCGTGAGCCCGTCGGCCAGAGCCTTTCGCGTGCGCGCCGTCATACCCAATGGCGACGGCGCGCTCACCGCCGGAATGTTTCTCTATGTCGAGGTCGCGCTCGACGAGCGCGAGGCACTGCTGGTTCCCGAGGAGGCCGTCCAGGCCGCCGCTTCATCGAGCTATCTCTTCATCGTCGAGGACGGCAAGGCCGTCCGCCGCGAAGTTCATGTCGGCCAGCGCCAGGATGGCACGGCCGAGATTGTCGAGGGAATTGAACCCGGTGATGAGATCATTACCGCCGGAATCCAGCGAATCCGCGAGGGTATCGCGGTCTCCACCGGAGCCGGCGATGATGAACGGCCCACATCGGGGAGTGACGGTGCATGAGCCTTTCCGACCTCAGCATTCGCCGGCCGGTCCTTGCCACGGTAGCAAGTCTCGTCATCATCGTGCTTGGCACGGCCTCGCTCCTGCGCCTGCCGGTCCGCGAACTGCCCGATGTGGACGCATCCGTGATTGCCGTGTCGGTCGGCTACAGCGGTGCGGTGCCATCGATCATCGATACCGATGTGGTCGAGGTGATCGAGGGGGCGGTCGCCGGCATCTCCGGGGTGAAGAGCATCAGTTCCACCAGCAGCCGCGGGCGCGGGCGCACGATCATCGAGTTCGAACCCGGCCGCGATATCGACGAGGCGGCCAACGATGTGCGCGACGCGGTCAGTCGTGTGCGCGGCGAACTTCCCGAAGACGCCGACGAACCGCGCATCTTCAAGAACGATGACAACAGCGATCCGGTGATGCGCCTTGCTGTCACCAGCGACCGGATGGGGCCGTCCGAGCTCACCGACTTTGTCGAACGCTACATCGTCGACCGTATGTCGACGCTCGACGGCGTCGCCGATGTCACCATCTACGGCAACCGTTCCTATGCCATCCGCATCTGGCTCGATCGCCGGGCCATGGCGGCACACAGGCTCACCGTCCAGGACATCGAGCAGGCGCTCAGACGCAACAATGTCGACCTTCCGACCGGGGATCTCACCTCCCTCAACCGCGAGTTCGCAATCCGCGCCAATTCGAGACTAAGCCGGGTCGAGCAGTTCCAGCGGTTGATCGTCAAGCGTTCGGGTGGACATCCGGTCCGGCTCGCCGACATCGCCCGCGTCGAGCTCGGCGCGGAAGACGAGGATACGCTCGTGCGCCTCGACAATCGCCAGGCCGTCGGCCTGTCGGTCCTGCGCCAGTCACAATCCAATACCATCGCCATCTCCACTGCGGTGCGCGCCGAAATCGACCGTATCCGCGCCACCTTGCCCGAAGGCATGAACATCGAGGTGGCATCCGACGACGCGCTCTTCATCAGCCAGTCGATCAGCGAGGTGATCGAGGCGCTGGTGATCGCGGTGGTACTGGTCATTCTCGTCATCTTCGTCTTCCTCGCCTCCGCACGGGCGACCCTCGTCCCGGCGGTGACCATCCCGGTTTCGGTGATCGGCACCTTCATCGGCATTCACGCGCTCGGCTTTTCCATCAACGTCCTCACCCTCCTCGCCCTCATTCTCGCGATCGGCCTCGTCGTGGATGATGCCATCGTCGTCCTCGAGAACATCCAAAGACGCGCAGCCAAGGGTGAAAGCGGCCTCGTCGCCGCCTTTCTCGGCACGAGGCAGGTGACGTTCGCCGTTCTCGCCACATCGGTCACGCTGATCGCCGTGTTCCTGCCGATCTCCTTTCTCGACGGCCAGGTCGGCCGACTGTTCGGCGAGTTCGGTTTCGTCCTTGCATCGGCGGTGGTCATTTCGACCTTCGTCGCACTCAGCCTCTGCCCGGCGCTCGCCTCGCGGATCGTCAGGCCAGATCCGCACCCTTCCTTCTTCGCCCGCATCGTCGATGCCGTGATGAACCGGATCGCCTCGGGCTACCGCGTTCTCCTGCGCGGAGCGTTGCACGTTCCGCTCGTCGTCATCGTGCTTGCCATCGGCGTCGCCGCGGCATCTCCCCTTCTCCTGAGCCTGCTGCCATCGGAACTCGCTCCTTCGGAGGATCGCGGTGTCTTCTTCATTCCCGTAACGGCACCCCAGGGGTCGACGGTCGCCTATACGGACCGTGAGGTACGCAAGATCGAGGCGATCATTGATCCCTTGCGCGAGAGCGGCGAGGTGACCGCCGCCTTTGCCCTCGTCGGTCGGGGCTCGGGCAACCGGGCCTTCGTCGTCGGCCGGCTCGCCGACTGGTCGATGCGCGAACGCAACCAGCAGGACATTGCCCGATCCCTCATTCCGCAGGTCACCGGCATCGCCGGAGCCCGCGCCTTCCCCGTCAGTCCCAACGGACTGGGCGTTCGTGGCAGCAGTTCACCGCTCCGCGTGGTCGTCGGTGCACCGGATTACGAAACCGCGAGAACCTGGGCCGAACGTCTCAAGCAACTGGCCGAAGATAATCCCGGGCTTGAGAATGTCGAGATCGACTATGAGGAGAACGCTGCGCAGATCGATGTCGACATCGAGCGCGAGCGTGCTGACGATCTGGGCATCAGCGTTCAGGATATCGGCTCGACGCTGCGTACCATGCTCGCCTCGCGCGAGATCACGAGCTATGTCGACCGTGGCCGCGAATATCCGGTGATCGTGCAGGCGGAAGCGGATGACAGGCGTTCGCCGCGCGATCTCGCCAATCTCTTCATCCGCAGCTCCAACGGCGAACTCGTGCCGCTCGAGGCGCTCGTGCACTTCAACGAAACCGCAGCCTCGCCCAGTCTCAACCGCTATGACCGGCTGCCATCCGTGACCGTTTCGGCATCGCTCGCCGAAGGCTACGATCTCGGGTCGGCCATCGCCTTCATCAACACCGCGGCCGAGGAGAGCCTGCCGGCCGAGATTACCATGAGTTACGCCGGCCAGTCGCGCGAATTTCTCGAAACCTCGACCGGCATGGCCATCGTCTTCGGTCTTGCCGTCCTCGTCGTCTTTCTCGTGCTCGCCGGACAATTCGAGAGCTTCGTCCATCCACTCATCATCATGCTCACCGTACCGCTGGGCACCACGGGGGCGCTGCTCACCATCTGGCTTACCGGTGCGGCACTCAATGTCTATACACAGATCGGCATCGTGCTGCTGGTGGGGTTGATGGCGAAGAACGGCATTCTCATCGTCGAATTTGCGAACCAGTTGCGCGATGAAGGCCAGGGCGTGCGCGATGCGATCATCGATGCCTCGACGCTGCGCCTGCGGCCCATCATCATGACCGTGATCTCCACCATTCTCGGCGCCGTTCCGCTGATGTTGAGCTCGGGTGCGGGCGCGGAGAGCCGGATGGCCATAGCCTCGGTCATAATCGGCGGTCTGGGCCTTTCCACCGTGCTCACACTGTTCGTCACCCCCGTACTCTACGACCTGCTCGCCCGGCTTACCCGCCCGCGAAGCGCCGTCGCCCGCGAACTCGAGGATGCGCTCGCAATCCCCGGTAATGGCAAGGGTGTTCCTGCCGAATAGATGCAGGTTCGCCCGGCGAGGTGGTCCTCTGCGTTGGATAAAATTCCCGGTTGACGATTTCGCTCTACATCGCGTTCTACGGGAGTCGCCGGAGTGCGGCGCTGATGACACCGACTGCGGCTTCACTTTTACCGTCGGGCTCCACATCGAGATCGGCGAGGAGGGAGCGGAGATTGCGCATGGCGCAGGCATGTCGTTCGGCGGGGCCAGTGGATGAAGCCTCACCCCATGCGGCGGGCAGGCCTTCGAGCGCATCCAGTTCGACATGTTCGAGGCGGATCTCGACCTCAAGCAGTTCCTCGCGCAACGCATCGATCCGCTCACACTGTCGCGACGCAAGCGGTGAGCGGGCGAGTATGGCGCGGCGAGCGGCGCGAAGGGGTGCCACGACCTCGCTTTGCCAGCCCTCGACCAGCTCAGCCGCCTTCCTTCTGTCGCTACCATCGAGTTCGTGTCCGAAGGCCTGACCGGCCCAGAGGGCAAAGAGCAGCCGGTCGACATCCGCGCCGAGACGGTCCTGGAGCGCGATCAGCGAGTCCGACACACCGGGCTTGCCGTAGAAGGCGATGGCGAAGGTCCAGAGAGAGGGATGTCCGGTCATGCGCCCGCCTCGCGAGCGCCGAATGCGACGATGCCATCCGCCTCGCCCCAGCGCGGTGCCACATCGGTGTGGATGCCGAACTGATCGAGCATGCGCATGCAGCTGTGATCGACCATCTCCTCCAGCGTTTCCGGCCGACCATAGAAACCGGGCACCGGCGGAAAGATGATCGCACCGAGACGGGCGAGTGTCGCGAGCCTTTCGAGATGCCCCGCATGCAGCGGGGTCTCGCGAATGGCGAGCAGCAGCAGCCGCCTCTCCTTGAGCATGACATCGGCAGCCCGGCTGACGAGTCCATCGGTCACCCCGGTCGCGATCGCCGAGGCGGTACGGATCGAGCAGGGAGCGACGATCATACCGTCGGTTCGAAACGAGCCGGAGGAGATCGGCGCGCCGATATTGCCTGACGCATGGGTATGATCCGCCAGCGCCGCGACATCGGCAGGCGAGAGACCGCATTCCGCCGAAAGGGTGAGTGCGGCAGCCTTGCTCACCACGAGATGGGTCTCGATCCCGCCCTGTGCGCGCAAGAGCCGGAGAAGACGAACGCCGAAGATGGCGCCGCTCGCACCCGTGATCGCCACAACCAGCCGTCGCATCAGCCTGCCCAGAAGTTTCTTCAACGCCTTTCTCCTAGGCGAGCCGGCCGGGCGACACAAGGGCGGCACTCGCCGCACCCGTCTTGACCCTACCTGTCCGGAGATTGCCATTGCCGTGCGTTCCTGCACAATTGCCGAAGGCACTTTCAGGGAGCAGGTAGCGTTGGACGCGGAGCAGGCGGACGGGAACGGCAGCCGGAGGTGGAAGGGTCGGTCACTTCGCCGCTGCGAGGATGACAGGCTCCTGCGCGGCGAAGGCTCGTTCACGGGCGATGCGGCACCGGCGGATTGTCTTCTTGCCGAGTTCTTCCGCTCGCCGCTCGCTTGCGGCAGGATCACGCGGCTCGATCTGGATGAGGCGCGCGCCATACCCGGCATCGTCGCGGTACACGATGCTGAGACCCTTGGGCCGGTCGGCCCGTCATCGGTCAATCCCCTTCTCCCACGCGCCGAAATGATGCCCATGTTCGGCCTCGCGCACGGGCGCATCGAGGCGGTGGGGCAACCCGTCGCGGTAGTGATCGGCGAAAACCGCAATGTGGTCCTCGATGCGCTCGAAACGATCGCGCTCGAAACCGACGGCGTGTCAGGCGGCGAGCGGCAACGAGAGGCCGGCCGCTGGCAAAGCGGCGATGTTGAAGGCGCATTCGCCAGCGCCGCGCATATCGTCGAGACGGTTCTCGATCATCCGCTCGTCGCACCGTCACCCATGGAACCACGCGCCTGTGTCGCCGGTTACGATGGAACGGTGCTGCGGGTCCGGCTCTCGACACAGACCCCCTTTCGCTGCCGCGACGATCTGGCAGCCATACTCGGTCTCGATCCGTCCGGCGTGCACATCGTCAATACCGATGTCGGCGGCGCGTTCGGCGGCAAGGCATCGATCATGCCCGAGGATGTAGTGACTGCCGCCTGCGCGCTGCGCCTTCGCCGCACGGTCCGCTGGACGGGGTCTCGCGCGGAGGATCTTCTCTCGGCGACACGCGGGCGGGGTGCGCGGACATGCGCGCGGATGGCGATTGCCGACGATGGCAGGATTCTCGCACTCGAAGCGAAACTCGATTTCGATCTCGGTCACTGGACACCTTACTCCGCCTTCGCCGCGCCGCGCAACGCCGCCCGCATCCTGCCCGGCCCCTACGCTGTGGATCGGATCGACATTCGCCTCGTGACACACCGAAGCGATCGGCCGGCCGTGAACATCTACCGGGGAGCGGGCCGGCCCGAGGCGGCGATGCTCATGGAGCGGTTGATGGATCGGGCGGCGGATGCCACGGGCCTCGACCGCCTCGCCATCCGACGGCAGAATCTGCGCCCGGCGGAAAGCCTGCCGGGGCTGACCGCGACCGGCGAGCGTCTCGACAGTGGCGACTACGCTGCGCTTCTGCGGAGACTGGAAATCGATGCCGGGCTTTCGGATCTGGGTAAGGAATTGCGCAGGCGGCGGGCGGTAGGCGAAACGGTCGGCCTCGGAATCGCCCTCTTCATCGAGCCCTGCGGACAGGGATTCGAAACGGCTGCCCTCACCCTGATGCCCAATGGCGACATTCACGCCGCGACGGGAACGAGCGCCCAGGGCCAGGGTCGCGCCACGGCGACGAGCCAGATCGTCGCCGACAGGCTCCATGTTCCCGTCGACCGGATCGAGGTCACCACCGCATCGCTCGACGATCTCGATGACGGTATCGGCGCGCTCGCGAGCCGCGGTACAGCCATCGGCGGAAGTGCGATGGATGAGGTCGCTGGCCGCTTCATGTTGTGTCTGCGGGAGGAAGCGAGAGCGCTCGGCCTCGACACGACCGGTAACGGGCGACCCGGCGATTCTTGCGCGGTGCTTGAAGGCGTGGCGCACGAGCGTGCCCGGCGCGGCCTGCCGCCCTTGTCGCTCTCACACCGCTATCAGACACCGCACGAAGCCTGGGCCAGCGGTGCCGTGGCGGCCATCGTGCGGATCGACGGGGAAACGGGAGACATCGCGGTCGAACGGATCGACTGGATCGACGATACGGGCGAGGTCATCAATCCGCTGCTCGTCGAGGGACAGATGCGGGGTGGTCTCGCCCAGGGGCTTGGCTGTGTGTTGATGGAGGAGATCCTGCATGACACGAACGGCCAGCTCGTTACCGGCTCGCTGATGGACTACGCCCTGCCGCGCGCGAGCGACATGCCGTACGAGGTGCATATACGTTCGAAAAGCGTACCCTCCAGCGCCAATCCGCTGGGAGCAAAGGGTGTCGGCGAGGCCGGCTGCATCGGGATTCCGGCAGCCATTCTCAACGCGATCCACGATGCCATCGGCGCTGTCGGCGACGATGCTTTGCAGCTACCCTTGACCTCACAGAAAATCTGGCGCGCACTTCGGGTCGGAACGGGAAACAGGGAACTGCGATGAAATACGAACGCGGCAACGCCAAGGCGCACGCCTTCGCCACCATGAAGGGAATCTGGTCGGCCGCCCTCACCCCGTTCGCCGAAGACGGATCGCTCGACGAAAAGGGGTTTCAGGCGAACATTGAGCACTGGACCCGCGATCTCGGCATCGACGGCGTATTCATCGCCGGCAAGCAGGGCGAGTTCTTCTCCATGTCGCTCGACGAGCGCAAACGCAGCTTCGATCTTGCCGTCGAAAGCTGCGGCAACCGTGCGCAGACAATCATGTCGTGCTCGGACCAGAACATGTCTGTGGTCCTCGAGCTTGCCCGCCATGCCGAGGCCTGCGGCGCCGACTGGATCGTGGTTCATGCGCCCATCCTGCATTTTCACAAGTGGCAGGACGAGACGCTTCTCCGTTATTACGAAACCATTGCCGAAGAGGTCGATATCGGCATCGCGCTCTGGTCGCACCCTGACAGCGGCTATCTGATGAGTCCCGAACTCTGCAATCGCCTCGCCGATCTCGAAACGGTCGTGGCGATCAAATATTCGGTCCCGCGGGCGATGTATGCCGAACTATCACGCCTCGCGAGCGACCGGCTGATCGTCTCCACCGCATCGGAGGATGAGTGGCTCGAGAATATCATCGAGCTCGGATGGAAACTCTATCTCTGCAGCTCGCCGCCCTTTCTCCTGCAGACCAAAGCCGACAGGCGCATGCGCGAATACACCGATCTCGCATTTGCGGGAAAGCATGACGAGGCGCGGGAGGTTTCGGCCAGTCTCGATCCGGTACGCCGGGCCCTGAAGGAAACGCGACCTGCCGAAAAACCGCACAGCCACCAGAAATACTGGCAGAACCTGCTGGGGCAGAAGGGTGGCCATGTGCGTACGCCATTGCTCGAACTGAACGATGAAGAGAAACGCGCAACCCGCGAGGCATTCGAAGCATCCGGATTGACGACGGGCTGACAGGGCCCTTCAGGTAACGGGATGCAAAGGGGAGACCGACATGAGCCGTCTTGCAGCTTTCAATTTTCAAAATTGGATCGATGAACACAGACACTTGCTCAAACCGCCGGTAGGCAACCAGATGGTGTTCAGGGATGCCGACATGGTCGTGATGGTGGTGGGCGGCCCGAACAGGCGTACCGACTATCACGACGATCCGGTCGACGAGTTCTTCTACCAGCTCAAGGGCGACATGCTGCTCAAGCTGCATGACGGCAAGGAGTTCTACGACGTGCCGATCCGCGAGGGCGAGGTCTTTCTCTGTCCCGCACATGTGCGTCATTCGCCGCAGCGCCCGCAAGAAGGGTCGATCGGACTCGTCGTCGAGCCGCCGCGTCCCGAAGGCGCGCTGGATGCGATGGAATGGTACTGCTTCGAGTGCCGACACCTCGTCCACCGCGCCGAACTCGACCTCGAATCGATCGTCGACGACCTGCCACCCATCTACAAGGCATTCTATGCCGACGAGAAAGCCCGCACCTGCCCGAACTGCGGCACGCTGCACCCGGGCAAGGAACCACCCGAGGGCTGGGTCACGCTTTGAGGATACGCGCGCGTCGATGAACCAACCCGGTTCCGGCGTCCCTTGTGAGGTCACCTCACTGCTCAGCGGCGATTCCGGCGCTGATAACGGCCTGTGACAGGAAGCCCTTGAAACGAAATCGAATGCGGGCTCAACTGTCGGCAAGCCAAAAGCGGTCAAAGGGAGACATCGATGGAACTCCGCAAATTTCTGCTCGGTGCGGCGGCGGTCGGCCTGCTCGCCTCACCCGTAGCAGCCGAGGATGCCGTCAAGATCGGCGTGATCACGACACTCTCCGGCAAGGCCGGCTATCTCGGTCAGGATATTCGCGACGGGATGTTGCTCGCGATCGCGATGGAAGACGGCAAGCTTGGCGGCGTGCCGGTCGAGCTCCTGGTCGAGGATGACGGCCTCAAACCCGGAAACGGGCGCCAGATCGCCGAGAAGTACATGGGCGACGAGGGCGTAAAGCTCCTGACCGGTATCGTTTTCTCGAATGTCGCCGGTGCTACCGTGCCCGACATCGTCGAGAACGGGGCGATCTATGTGAGCCCGAATGCCGGTCCTTCCAATCTCGCCGGAGAAGGCTGCAACGAGAACTACTTCGTCGTCTCGTGGCAGAACGACGCGCTGCACGAGGCTGCCGGTGCCGCTGCGACGAAGCTCGGCTTCAGCAAGGCGTTTGCGCTCGCACCCAACTATCAGGCAGGCAAGGACGCGATCACCGGCTTCAAGCGCACCTTCGAGGGCGAGACGGTCGGCGAGATCTACACCCAGCTCGACCAGACCGATTTCGCGGCGGAAATGGCGCAGATCCGCGCCGCCGAACCGGATGTCGTCTTCCAGTTCCAGCCGGGCGGACTCGGTATCGCCTTCCTGCGCCAGTACCAGCAGGCGGGACTGCTGGGGCAGATCCCGATGGTTCTCTCCGAACCCTCGACCGACGCCGTCGTGCTTCAGGCGGTCGGTGACGCTGCACTCGGCATCCATGCGACCGCGCACTGGAACATCGACTTCGACAACGAGGCCAACAGGGAATTCGTCGCGGCCTGGCAGGAAACCTATGACCGGCCGATCACCTATTACGCCTCGCAGGGTTATGACACCGCCCGGCTGATCGCTTCGGCCTTCGCACAAACCGGCGGTGTCGACGACATCGACGCATTGCGCGAGGCCCTGCGCAAGGCGGACTTCGCCTCCGTGCGCGGCGATTTCGCCTTTGGCCAGAACCAGCACCCGGTCCAGGACTGGTACCTCCTCGACATCGTCGAGGACGGGAACGGCAGCGTGAAGGCGGTCACCAACGCGAAACTGCTCGAGGATTATGGCGACAGCTACGCAGCACAGTGCGAGATGTAGACTCGCGCCCATCCGGGAGCGAAGCCCGCCGCGATGATCCTCGTCCTCGAACAGATTCTCAACGGCCTGCAATACGGTGTCATGCTGTTCCTGCTGGCGGCCGGGCTGACACTCATCTTCGGCATCATGGGCGTGATCAATCTCGCCCATGGCTCGCTCTACATGATCGGCGCGTTCGCCGGCACCTGGGTCGCCGCCCATACCGGCAGCTTCTGGCTGGGGTTGCCGGTGGCGCTCACGGCGGCTGCCGTGGCCGGCCTTCTCATCGAGATGCTGGTCGTCCGACGGCTCTATGAGCGCGATCACCTCGATCAGGTGCTTGCCACCTTCGCGCTCATCCTGCTGTTCAACGAACTCATCGTCCTGCTGTTCGGTCGCCAGCCGATCTTCACGCCGCTGCCGGAGCTCTTCTCCGGCTCGGTCCAGTTGTTCGAGGGATTTCCCTATCCTCCCTATCGCCTCCTGATCATCGCCACGGGCCTGCTCGTGGCACTCGGCCTGTGGCTGCTCATCAACCGCACCCGTATCGGCATGCTGGTGCGGGCAGGATCCACCAACCGCGACATGGTGCGCGCGCTCGGGGTCGACATACGCATGCTCTACACCATCGTCTTCGGTCTCGGCGCGCTGCTAGCCGGACTTGCGGGCTACATGGCGGGGCCGATCCTCGCAGTACAGGTGGGCATGGGCGAACAGATCCTGCTCGCGACCTTCGTGGTGGTCGTGATCGGCGGGGTGGGCTCCATCCGTGGTGCCTTCGTCGCCGGCCTCGCGCTCGGCGTCGTCGACACGGCCATGCGCGCCTTTCTACCGGGTTTCTTCCGCACCTTCATGGAACCGGCAGCTGCCGACAATCTCGGTGCGGGCATTGCATCCATGGGCATCTACCTGCTCATGGCCATCGTTCTTCTCATCCGGCCCAAGGGCCTCTTTGCGCCCGGAGCCTGAGTCTTGCCCCGTCTCCTCGCCGCTCTTGTCATCCTCGCCCTCTTCGCCGCCATGCCGGAAGTGGCCTCGGCAATGGGCCAGTCCTCGCTGATGACGCTCGCCGCCCGGATCCTCATCTACGCCATGGCCGCCGCCAGCCTCAATTTCATTCTCGGCTATGGCGGCATGATCTCCTTCGGCCACGCCGCCTTCTTCGGCATCGGCAGCTATACCGTCGGCATCCTCGCCCATCATCTCGCCAGCGGCGAACCGCTCTTCGGCATCATCCCCGGCAGTGGCGATATGGCCGTCACCCTGCCCGCCGCCCTTCTCGTCTCGGGTATCGCCGCAGCAATCATCGGCGCGCTGTCGCTGCGCACCGGCGGAGTGCAGTTCATCATGATCACGCTTGCCTTCGCGCAGATGCTCTTCTTCTTCTTCGTCGCGCTGCCGACCTATGGCGGCGAGGATGGCACCATCATCTCCAGCGCCAACAGCGTTCCCGGACTCAACATGCGCAGAAAGGCAACCGTCTATTATTTCATCCTCGGTGTGGCGACCGTCTATTTCCTCATTCTCTGGCGCCTCGTTCATTCCTCCTTCGGCGAGGTTCTCAAGGGCATCCGCCAGAACGAGCGGCGCATGACCGCCATGGGCATTCCCGTCTATCGCTACAAGCTCTTCGCCTTCATCCTCGCCGGCATGGGAGCCGGACTGGCGGGCGCGCTTCTCGCCAACTTTCTTCGCTTCGCCAGTCCCGACATCATGCACTGGACCAAATCGGGCGAACTCATGATCATGGTGATCCTGGGTGGCGTCGGATCCTTCTTCGGCCCGATTCTCGGCGCTGCGGCACTGCTGGTGCTGGAATTCCACCTGGCCGGCTGGAGTGAACACTGGCAACTCGCGCTCGGCGCCATCCTGCTTCTCGTCGTGCTCGGCGGCAGGGGTGGCATCAACGGGCTCCTCGCCCGCCTTGCCGGAGGGCGGCGATGAGCCCCCTTCTCGAAACCGAATGTCTTTACAAGCGCTTTGGCGGACTGGTCGCCACCGACAATGTCAGCCTCGCGGTGATGTCAGGCGAAGTCCATGCGCTGATCGGCCCGAATGGCGCCGGCAAGTCGACGCTCATCAACCAGATCTGCGGCGAACTGCACCCCGATGCCGGCCGCATTCGCCTCGACGGACGGGACATTACCGGCGAGAGTGCCGCCAGACGGGTTCATCTCGGCATCGCACGCACCTTCCAGATCACCTCGCTGCTCGAGGATGCGAGCGTCCGCGACAATGTCGCGCTCGCCGTGCAGGCATGTCTCGGCGGCAATCTCCGGATCTGGGACCGGCGCGCCGCGCGGGGCGAAATCTGGCGCGAAACCAGCCGGCTCCTGGAAAGCGGCGGCCTCGACGACCGCGCCCAGGCCCGTTGTGCCGACCTCTCCCACGGCGAGAAGAAGCAGCTCGAACTGCTGATGGCGATGGCCGCGCACCCGAGACTGATGCTGCTCGACGAACCCATGGCCGGGCTCGGTCATGGCGAAAGCCGGGACATGGTCGACCGTCTGGGCGAAATCCGCAAGGAGACCACCATCCTCCTTGTCGAACATGACATGGAGGCGGTCTTCGCGCTGGCCGACCGGATCTCCGTGCTCGTCTATGGCCGGATCATCATCACCGGCACTCCGGATGAGGTCCGCGGTCATCCCGATGTGCGCGAGGCCTATCTCGGTGCCGAGGATGCACCGTGCTGAGCGTCGAGCGGCTCGAGGCCGCCTATGGCGACAGCCGGGTGCTGTTCGATGTATCGCTGGAGATCGGCCGGGGTGAACTGGTAACGCTCATGGGGCGCAACGGCATGGGCAAGACCACGACCGTACGCTGCATCATGGGCCTGCTGCCCGCGCGCGGCGGCACGGTGCGTTTTGCCGGAGAAACGATTTCGGGACGACCTCCGGAAACGGTCGCACGTCTCGGTATCGGCCTCGTACCCGAGGGGCGGCAGGTCTTCCCGACCCTCACCGTCCGCGAAAACCTCGTCGCCACCGCTGCCAACCGCCTCGGCCGTGCGGATCCCTGGACGCTGGAACGGGTGTTCGAACTCTTCGCGCGGTTGCGTGAACGCACACGTCAGGTCGCCTCCACCCTTTCCGGGGGCGAACAGCAGATGCTTGCCATTGGCCGTGCACTCATGACCAATCCAAGCCTTCTCATCCTCGACGAGGCGACCGAAGGCCTCGCACCCGTCGTGCGCGCCGAGATCTGGCGCTGTATCGAACGGCTCAGGGACGAAGGCCAGTCCATCCTCCTGATCGACAAGAATCTCGCCGTCCTCGAACGCATGGCGGATCGCCACTATGTCCTCGAGAAGGGCCGTGTGGCCTGGAGCGGCGCCAGCGCGGATCTCCGCCGGGATCGGGAAACGGTGCAGGCACATGTTGGTGTCTGACGCTCTCGACGCAACCTTCTCCCGTGACCGGCTCGATACCGACTACGATGCCCGCGCGACAGTCACCGTCGAAACGTTCGAGACCATCATCGAAGCCTATGCGTCACGCACGCGCGAAGCGAAACGTGCCTGTCTTTTCGTCGAAGATCACCCCCTTGAGCCCGATACCGGATTGACGCTCGACGTCTATGGCCGCACCGACACGCCACGCCCGGCAGTGCTGTTCATCCATGGCGGTTACTGGCGCGCACTCTCGAAGGACCATTCGGGCTTCATGGCTCCGATGCTGGCCGGGCATGGAATCGTCACGATCGCACCGGACTATCGCCTCGCCCCCGATGTCCGCTTCGGCGAGATCGTCGCCGATATACGCAAGACCTTCGCCCATGTCTGGCACCATGCAGCCGAACTCGGTATCGATCGACGGCGCATCGTTCCCGTCGGCAGTTCTGCCGGCGGCCACCTCGCCGCCTCGCTGCTGCAACCGGGCTGGCAGGCGGAATATGATCTTCCACCGGTCCCCGTTCACGCCGCCATGCCGGTAAGCGGACTTTTCGATCTCGCACCGATCGCCCGCTGCCACCCGCAACAATGGCTCGGGCTGAACGATGCGGAAATCGAGGATTTCAGCCCGCTCCGCCATCTGCCATCGCCCGGACCGCGCATCGTGACAGCGCTCGGCGAACATGAGGCGCCGGGCTTCGTCCGCCAGTCACGGGCCTGGCACGAAGCGATTGTCGAAAACGGTGTTCATGCCGAGCATATCGTCATTGCTGGACGCAACCATTTCGATGTCATCCTCGATCTGTGCGACACGCGAAGCAAACTCGCACGGGCACTGCTCGATCTCGTTGCCGGATGCTGAACCCGGGTCCGCCGCGCGGCATATCGCACTCCGCCGATGGCTGGCGCACCGGTCAGCAATGGGCTAGCAGCATATCGACGCATCGAGAGGAATACGCTCCATGAGCATCACCGAGCTTGTCATCCGGCGACCTGACGACATGCACCTGCATCTGCGTGACGGGGCAATGATGCGGTTGGTGACACCTGAGTCCGCGCGCGATTTCGCTCGCGCGATCATCATGCCCAATCTCGTGCCACCGGTGGCAACGGTAGCGATGGCGAGCGCCTACCGCTCGCGGATCCTGGCGGCGGCCGGTGACAATACCGCGTTCGAACCCCTCATGACCCTCTATCTAACCGAGAGCATGACCGCCGAAGAGGTCCGCCACGGACACGAAACGGGACTCATCAGGGCGCTCAAGCTCTATCCGGCCGGGGCGACGACCAATTCCGCGAGCGGCGTGCGCGACATCGAGAGAGTGATGGGCGTCCTCGAGACCATGGCGGAGTTGGGCATGCCGCTACTGGTGCATGGCGAGGTGACGGATCCCGCCATCGACATCTTCGACCGTGAGGCGGTCTTCATCGACCGCGTCCTCGACCCGCTGCGCCGAAGGCTCCCCGGACTGGGCATCGTCATGGAGCATGTGACCACGAGAAACGGTACCGACTATGTCCGTTCCGTCGAAACCGGTCTCGCCGCCACACTTACGGTCCATCATCTCATCCTCAATCGCAACGCGCTTCTGGTCGGCGGCATCAGGCCGCATTTCTACTGCCTGCCTGTGCTCAAGCGCGAGGAACACAGGCTGGCACTGCGTGATGCCGCGACTTCGGGCGATCCCCGCTTCTTCCTCGGAACCGATTCCGCCCCGCACGCGGTGCATGCAAAGGAGAACAATTGCGGCTGCGCCGGCGTCTTCACCGCAACAAACGCGCTTTCATGGCTGGCGCATGTGTTCGAGGAGGAGAATGCGCTGGAACGGCTCGAAGCCTTCGTCTCCATCAACGGCGCGGAATTCTACGGGCTCCCCGCGAGCGGGCACCACACACGGCTGCTTCGTCTTGACCAGCCCGTGAGCCATCCGCCGGAACTCGGCTCGGGCGATGTGCGGGTCAGGCTGTTCGATCCGGGCTTTCCCTGCCACTGGCATGTCGGGAATCCGGACTGACCATGGCACGGCGTCCCGTTCTCGTCCTGCAGCTGCGCCCCGAGGATGACACCTCGAATGACGAATATCGCGCCATTCTCGAACATGGCGGACTGGAGGCCGGTGCTACCGAACGGATCCGCATCGAGACGAACGGTATCCCGCAAGCGCTTGATCCCGGAAAGTTCAGTGCCATCATCGTCGGCGGCAGCCCTTTCGACATCAGCACACCCGAAGCGGAAAAGAGTGTCGTCCAGAAACGGATCGAGGCCGGTTTCCGGCGCCTGTTCGATGTGGTCGTGGCCGACGACATTCCGTTTCTCGGCGCATGCTCCGGCAATGGCCTGCTCGGGAACTGGTGCGGTGTCACCATCTCGCGACGTTTCGGCGAACCGGTCGGCGGGGTCGAGCTGGAAGTGACCGACGAAGGCGCAGCGGATCCGCTTCTCGCCGGCTTTCCCCGACGGTTCCGCGCCCTTGTCGGCCACAAGGAAGCCTGCGACGATGTTCCGCCCGGTGCGGTCCTGCTCGCATCGAGTGCGGCATGTCCCGTGCAGATGTTCCGCGTGAAGTCTCGTGTCTACGCGACCCAGTTTCATCCCGAGGGCGATGCGCGCGGGTTCGTCAAGCGGATCGAGGCCTACCGCAATCACGGCTATTTCGCGCCGCAGGATGCCGACCGGCTGATCGAGACGGTCTCGCGCGAAGCCACACCCTGGGCGCAGAAACTGCTCCGCCGCTTCGTCGAGCTCCACGCGGACCGCTGACCGGTCACATCCACCGAAAACCGGTTTCAGACCGGGAGCACGCGACCAATCGAACGTTCGCGGGCGCGCTCGTAGACCCTCGCCGCCGCAGCGACATCGGCAAGGCCGATCCCGGCGAAGATGAGTGCCGTTCGATCCGTGCGTGCGCCGCGTCCCTCGATCCGACCGGCAACGAGATCCGCGACCTCGCCCCGGTAGAGCTCCGGATTGGCCAGATTCTCGCTGTCCGCCTGGGACCGGTCGTCGGTGACGATGAGATGGAGCGCGCCGAAGGTTTCAGGTTTCCATGAAACGCCGAGATCCACCATCGCAATGAACGCTCCGGCCGCCGTCCGCCTGCAATCAAGAAAGGCAGCCGTACGCGGGACGACGGGCGTTGTGGTGATGACGATATCCGCTTCGGCCATGGCATCGTCGGCGCTCTCGAATGCCTGCGCCGCGAACCCCGCCGCACTGGCATGCTCGCAGAATGAACGGGCCGTCGAGAGACGACGGCTGAATGCCCGGACATTGCGTAACGGAAAATCATGACGGAGCATCTCGAGATGCATGCGTGCCTGAAGGCCGCAGGCAACGAACGCGATGTTGCTGCTGTCCGCGCTCGCCATGCGCCGGGCGGCAACCGCCGTGATCGCCGCCGTACGCATGCCGGTGATCCAGCGTGCGTCCATGACCGCAAGCGGCATGCCCGTGTGATTGTCCGAAAGCAGGATCGTGCCGGCTATGTGCGGCAGACCGGTACCGTCATTGTCGGCTACACCGACCCACTTGATCCCCGCTTGCGCCGGCTCGCCGAGCACGCCGGCAGACCCCAGGAATACCGTGCCACCGGCTGCATGCAGCCCGGTCTTTGGTTTCATGGTGGCTTCTCCCCGAGCCTTGGCTCCGAACATCTGCTCGACAGCGTCGACAATGTCGGACGAGGGAAGGTTCATGCCCTCGATGTCGGCATTCGAAAGATAGAGCAATTCCCGACCGAGCTGCATGGACTCCTCCCGTTGAAACCGGCCGGAACCGAGCATAGCGGCAATTTCCGGCCCTGCCGAGCATCTGCTCACTCCCCTTGGGCATGAGCTCCATGCACCGAATTCCTTGACCTTCTCGCGGTCGTGCTTCTTTGCTGCAATTCGCTTGCCGTCGGCCGAACGGCTCGTTCAATCAAGGGGGGAAATCGCAGGGATGTCCGATCTGTTTTCGCTGAAAGGGCGTGTCGCCCTCGTCACCGGTGCCTCGCGCGGGCTCGGATTCGCCATGGCCGAAGCGCTTGCGGCGCATGGCGCCCACGTCGTGCTCAATGGCCGCACGGCTGCAACGCTCAATGAGGCAGCCGGGAAACTCCGCGACAGGGGAATGGCGGCCTCGTCCAGCACCTTCGATGTCAGCGAACGTGGCGCGCCGGAAGCGGCGATCCAGAGGATCGTCGAGGTACAGGGCAGACTCGACATTCTCGTCGGCAATGCCGGCATCCAGCACCGCGTTCCGGTAACGGAGTGGCGGGACGAG
The DNA here is from genome assembly GCA_020446285.1 of Geminicoccaceae bacterium. Taxonomy (GTDB): domain Bacteria; phylum Pseudomonadota; class Alphaproteobacteria; order Geminicoccales; family Geminicoccaceae; genus JAGREO01. Next base: position 1,446 of record JAGREZ010000268.1, on the reverse strand, counting down.
GATTTCGAGAGGGTACTCGCGACCAATCTCACCGCCTGTTTCAGTCTCGCCCGTGAAGCGGCGCGGGTGATGCTGCCTCGAAAATCCGGGCGGATCATCTTCACCGGCTCGATCACGGCGATCACCGCAAGGCCCACCGTTCACGCCTATATCGCCGCCAAATCCGGCCTTCACGGCCTTACCCGTTCGCTCGCGGCCGAACTCGCAAAGGACGGCATCACCGTCAATGCCATCGCACCCGGCTATTTTGCCACCGAAATGAACACTGCTCTGCTCGACGACAGGACATTCTCGGAGTGGGTCGAAAGGCGGACGCCGGCAGGACGTTGGGCGAAGCCCGAGGAACTCGGTGGAGCCGCCGTCTTCCTCGCCAGCGATGCCGCTTCCTATGTCAATGGTCATACGCTCGTCGTCGATGGCGGGATGTCGGTCACGCTTTGATGCATTCTTTTCGGGCATGTCGCTTGTTTTTTGTGCAGAATGACTGCCCGCAAATCGTGCAGCATCCCCGGCAACAGCGTGCCTGCAAGGTTGGCACGTTCCCTGCATGACAGGGAGCAGTCATCATCACGGCATGCGGGAGAGCGTTCGGGCATGAAGAAGATCGAAGCGATCATCAAGCCGTTCAAGCTGGACGAAGTGAAAGAGGCGCTGCAGGAAGTCGGCCTCAAGGGCATGACGGTCACCGAGGTCAAGGGTTTCGGCCGCCAGAAGGGCCATACCGAACTCTATCGCGGCGC
>JAGREZ010000268.1:0-692 GCA_020446285.1 Geminicoccaceae bacterium | reverse complement strand
TTCCTGCCCAAGGTGAAGATCGAGATCGTCGTCGATGACGATCTCGTCGACCGGGCGGTCGAGGCCATCCAGCAGGCCGCAAAGACCGACCGGATCGGCGACGGCAAGATCTTCGTTTTGCCGGTCGACAATGCCGTGCGCATCCGCACCGACGAGCGTGGCCCCGACGCACTCTAGCTTCAGCCCATACATCCACCCCAAGACGGCCGGCCCGGCGAGAATCCGGGTAGCCGGCATGAAAATCCGACAAGAGAGGAACACAAAATGACCCTGGGTTGCGAAACCCCTGCCGATGTGATCAAGGCGATCAAGGAGCAGGATGTGGAGATGGTCGATCTCCGCATCACCGACGTGCCCGGCTCCTGGCACCACATTTCCTATCCCGCCGCCGTGTTCGGCGAGGACAACATAAAGGACGGCATGGGCTTCGACGGCTCCTCGATCCGCGGTTTCAAGCAGATCCAGGAATCCGACATGCTGCTGCTGCCGGACCCCGCGACCGCCTTTATCGATCCGTTCGCCCAGCACAAGACGCTGGTGATGATCTGTGCGGTTGCCGATCCCGTGACCGGCGAGCTCTATAGTCGCGACCCGCGCGGAATGGCGATCAAGGCCGAAGCGCATCTCAAGGCGACCGGCCTCGGCGATACGGCGTTCTTCGGCCCGGAAGCCGAATTCTTCGTGTTCGACGA
>JAGREZ010000267.1 GCA_020446285.1 Geminicoccaceae bacterium | reverse complement strand
CGCATGCTGATCGGCCGCGAACTGTTCCGGGAGACCGCCTGAGATGTCGGTTCTCCGCTCCGGCATATCGCCGCGTTCGGAGGGTTTCCTCTCCAATCGTGCAGCGCATGAGGAGGCGATGCGTCCCGTTCGGGAAGCGGCACTGGCCGCGCTTGGCGGAGGCGGAGATGTAGCATGCGAACGGCACCTGTCGCGTGGCAAGATCCTGCCGAGAGAGCGCGTCTCGCGCCTGCTCGATCCGGGAAGCCCGTTCCTCGAAACCGGCCTCTTCGCCGCCCACGGTCTTTATGACGGCGCCAGCCCGTCAGCCGGCATCATCACCGGTGTCGGCCGGGTTTCGGGGCGGGAAGTGATGGTCGTCTGCAACGATGCGACGGTCAAGGGCGGCACCTATTTCCCGATGACGGTGAAAAAGCACCTGCGCGCACAGGAGATCGCTGCCGCCAACCGCCTGCCCTGCATCTATCTCGTCGATTCCGGCGGTGCCAATCTGCCCAATCAGGACGAGGTGTTTCCCGACCGCGAGCATTTCGGCCGGATCTTCTTCAACCAGGCCAACATGTCCGCGGATGGCATTCCGCAGATTTCCGTTGTCATGGGTTCATGCACGGCGGGTGGAGCCTATGTGCCGGCAATGTCGGATGAAGCGATCATCGTCCGCAATCAGGGAACGATCTTTCTGGCCGGCCCTCCGCTCGTGAAGGCGGCCACGGGTGAGATCGTCAGTGCCGAGGAGCTTGGCGGCGGCGATGTTCACACAAGACTTTCCGGCGTCGCCGATCATCTCGCCCGCGATGATGCGCATGCGCTCGCGCTCGCAAGGCGTGCGGTGGCCGGTCTGAACATGACCAAGCAGGCCGATCCCGATATCACGGCCGTCGAGGATCCGCTTTGCGATCCGGACGAACTGACGGGTATCGTGCCCGTCGATCCGAGAATTCCCTACGACATCCGCGAGGTGATTGCCCGGATCGTCGACGGCTCTCGCTTCGACGAGTTCAAGGCGCGCTACGGCACCACGCTCGTCACCGGTTTCGCCCGGCTGATGGGTATGCCGCTCGGGATCATCGCCAACAATGGCGTGCTCTTCAGCGAAAGCGCACTCAAGGGGGCGCATTTCGTCGAACTCTGCTCGCAGCGGCGGATCCCGATGCTCTTCCTGCAGAACATCACCGGTTTCATGGTCGGGCGCAGATACGAGGCGGAGGGCATTGCGCGCCATGGTGCGAAGCTGGTGACGGCGGTGGCGACCAGTGCCGTGCCGAAGTTTACCGTGATCGTCGGCGGTTCCTTCGGCGCGGGCAATTACGGCATGTGCGGGCGAGCCTACGATCCGCGCTTCCTCTGGACCTGGCCCAACTCGCGCATTTCAGTGATGGGCGGCGAGCAGGCGGCCGGCGTTCTCGCCACCGTTCGCCGCGATGCCATCGAGCGCAAGGGCGGAACATGGTCAGCGGAGGAAGAAGCCGCATTCCGACAGCCAACGCTGGAGATGTTCGCCCGCCAGAGTCATCCGCTCTACGCTTCCGCACGCCTTTGGGATGATGGCATCATCCACCCCTGCAAGACCCGCGAGACCGTGGCACTCAGCCTGTCGGCAAGCCTCAATGCGCCGATCGAGGAAACGCGCTTCGGTGTCTTCCGGATGTGAGGCCGCACATGTTCGACAGGATTCTGGTTGCCAATCGCGGCGAGATTGCCTGCCGTGTCATGGCGACCGCAAGACGCCTCGGTATCGCCACGGTTACCATCTTCAGCAGCGCCGACCGGAATGCCCGGCATGTCGCAATGGCCGACGAGGCCATCCATGTTGGCGGTGCGGCTGCAAGCGAAAGTTATCTGCGCGGTCCGGCGATCATCGAGGCGGCGCTTCGAACCGGCGCCAAAGCCATCCATCCGGGCTACGGTTTCCTGTCGGAAAATCCCGATTTTGCCGAAGCCGTGGAGGCAGCGGGGCTCACTTTCATCGGTCCGCCCGCATCCGCAATCCGGGCGATGGGGCTCAAGGATGCCGCGAAGGCACTCATGGACCGGGCCGGCGTACCGATCGTGCCGGGCTGGCACGGCGAGAGTCTCGATCCGGCACTCCTGTTCAAAGAAGCGGAGCGAATCGGCTATCCCGTCCTCATCAAGGCGCGAGCCGGTGGTGGTGGCAAGGGAATGCGGCTGGTCGAGCGATCCGGGGATTTTCATGACTCGCTCGAAGGGGCGATGCGCGAGGCCGAGGCGAGTTTCGGCGATCCGCATTGTCTCATCGAACGCTACATCACTTCGCCGCGGCATGTGGAAATCCAGGTGCTCGCCGATACCCATGGCCATGTCGTGCATCTCTTCGAGCGCGACTGTTCGTTGCAGCGGCGTCATCAGAAGGTAATCGAGGAGGCGCCGGCACCGGGGATGAGTGCCGAGATGCGGGCGGCGATGGGCAGGGCAGCGGTCGAGGCGGCGCGTGCCATCGGATATGCCGGAGCCGGCACGGTCGAGTTCATCGCCGACGGCACGAGAGGACTGCGTCCCGACGGGTTCTGGTTCATGGAGATGAACACCCGTCTCCAGGTCGAGCACCCCGTTACGGAGGCGATCACGGGGCTGGATCTCGTCGAATGGCAATTGCGCATTGCCGCCGGCGCGTCCCTGCCGTTCGTCCAGGACGATCTGGCCATCGACGGCCACGCCTTCGAGGCACGGATCTGTGCCGAGGATGTCACACGCGGTTTCCTGCCTGCAACCGGGCAGATCTCACACCTCGCCATGCCGCCGCATGCGGCTTTCGAACACTCGCCGGTGCGTATCGACAGCGGGGTCGTCGAGGGCGATTCAATCACTCCGCACTATGATCCGATGATCGCCAAGCTGATCGTCCATGGCGAAACACGCGAAGACGCGCTGGCACGGCTGATATCCGTGCTCGGAATGATCGAAATCGCCGGTACGACCACCAACCTCGCGCTTCTCCGCGCGCTCGCCCGGCATGACGGGTTCGCCCGCGGCGAGGTGGATACGGGACTGATCGCACGCGATCTCGACAGGCTCGTGGAGGTTGCCGGCACTGACCGCAGACACATGGCGATCGCCGCGATTGTCTCTCTGGGTCTTCTGCGCCGCCCGGTTGGAACAGATCCCTGGTACAACCTCGTCGGCTGGCGCCAGTGGTCGACGAATGCCTCGCACATCCGCCTCGAACGGCGCGGCAACGGTCATGATTTCGTGGTTTCTTCACTGGGTGGTCACCGCTTCGAGGTGGCCTGCGGAGGGTGGCGGATCGCATTGTCGGTTCGCGCAACCAACGATCACGCCGTCGAATGCGAGCTCGAAGGTCATGTCTTTCACGCCCGACTGGCAATTGCCGGCGAACATGTCACCATCTTTCTCGACGGCGATGCCCACGGCTTCGACTGTCCCGATCCGCTTGCCGGTGAGGATGAACCGGCCGAGGCGGACGACGGGATCACCGCGCCCATGCCGGGCCTGGTCAAGCTTGTCGGGGCGAGCGAAGGCGAGCGTGTGATGAAGGGCCAGCGGCTGTTCGTTCTGGAGGCCATGAAGATGGAACATACGCTTGTCGCGCCGCGCGACGGGATTGTCGAGATCCTCGGGGCGGCAGAAGGCGACCAGGTCGAGGATGGCACCCTTCTTCTGCGCCTGCGCAGCGAGGAAACCGGCGATGGCTGAGAGTGTCACCGTCTTCGAGGTGGGACCGCGCGATGGCCTGCAGAACGAGAAACGACCCATCGCGACCCGGGACAAGATCGAGCTGGCCGAACGGCTCACGGCATGCGGTTTCCGCAAGATCGAGGTCGCGAGTTTCGTCGATCCGCGCCGCGTCCCGCAGATGGCGGACGGATCCGATGTGATTGCCGGCATGCGTCGCGCACCTTCATGCAGCTATTCAGCACTCGTTCCCAACATGCGCGGTTATGAGCGGGCCCGCATGGCGAATATCGACGAGATCGCGGTGTTCGCGAGCGCGTCGGAAGGCTTCAGCCGCGCCAACATCAATTGTTCGATCAATGAGAGCCTTGAGCGTTTCCGGCCCGTAATCGACGCCGCGCAGGCGGACGGAATACCGGTTCGCGGGTATGTTTCGTGCGTCGCCCTGTGTCCCTACGATGGATCGACACCGCCGGCAGCGGTCGCCGGGGTGACGCAGGCCCTGCTCGAGATGGGATGCTACGAGGTCAGCCTCGGCGACACCACCGGCAAGGCCGGTCCAGCCGCGATCCGCAGGATGCTGGATGCGGTTCTCGTGATCGCCGATCCATCGCGTCTGGCCGGACACTATCACGATACCGGCGGGCAGGCGCTCGCCAATGTCGAGGTGAGCCTCGAACTCGGACTTCGTACATTCGATTCGGCCGTCGGCGGCCTTGGCGGGTGTCCGTTCGCTCCGGGAGCGCCGGGCAATCTCGCCAGCGAGGCACTGGTCAGACGGCTGGATGAGCTGGGCTTTCACACCGGAATCGACCGCACACGTCTCGCGGACACAGCCGATTTCGCAAGACATCTCGGGAATGGCACATGACCTTCGAGACCATCGGTCTTTTCAGCGACGTACGGGGTGTCGCCCGTCTCGTCCTGAACCGCCCGGACAAACACAATGCGCTTTCCGCGCGCATGGTCGATGAGCTTGACGAGGCGGTAACCATGCTTGCCGGCGACGATAGCATACGATGCGTGGTGCTCGAGGCACGCGGCAAGACCTTCTGTGCCGGTGGTGATCTGCAGTGGATGATGGCGCAGATCGAGGCAGATCGTGCCACACGCATGCGCGAAGCCCACCGCCTGGCGTCGATGCTTCACGCACTCAATACGCTGCCGCGGCCGCTTGTCGCCCGTGTTCATGGTGATGTGTACGGTGGCGGGATCGGTCTTCTTGCCGTGTGCGATCAGGTAATCGCCGCAAGATCCTGCCGTTTTGCCCTGACCGAAACGCGACTGGGCCTGATCCCCGCGACGATCGGTCCATATGTGATCGCACGCATGGGCGAGGGACCGGCGCGGCGGGTTTTCATGTCCTCGGCAAAGTTCGATGCCGAAGAAGCCTGGCGGCTCGGTCTGGCAGGCGAAATCGCCGACAGCACCGCTCTCGACGAAACGGTCGAGAAAGCCGTTCGCCCCTATCTGGCGGTTGCCACCGGTGCTGTCGCACGCGCCAAGGCACTTGCACGCTCGCTTGGAGCGAGAATCGATGAGGCGGTGATCGAGAATTCCGTCGAGCGCCTTGCCGATGCGTGGGAAACCGAGGAAGCACGCGAAGGAATAGCCGCCTTTCTCGAACGCCGTCCGCCACGCTGGGCCCAAAACCGCGGTTGAGAGGCATCTGCCTCTCTTGATGACAGAAAACGGAACCATTCAGGAGACGTGCAGATGAACCGGATCGGTGGCAGAATCGCGATCGTCACGGGAGGAACTCAGGGGCTCGGCGCTGCCGTCGCAAGGCGGCTGGCCGAGGCTGGTGCCGGCGGTATCGTTACCTGCGGGCGAAAAACCGAAGAAGGCGAGAAGGTCGCCCATGCGATTGCCGCCGATACGGGATGCAAGGTGCATTTCACGCGCGCCGATCTCGCATCCGTCGAAGAATGCCGCTCGGTAGTCACTGGCTGCGACCGGCAGTTCGGCCGCGTCGACATTCTCGTCAATGCGGCGGGACTGACGGATCGGGGAACGATCCTCGACACGTCTCCCGAACTGTTCGACCGGATGTTCGCCACCAATATCCGCGCTCCCTTCTTCCTCATGCAGGAGAGCATCAAGCTCATGCTGCGCGACGGGATCGAGGGGGCCATCGTCAATATCGGATCGGCCTCGGCGTATACGGGACAACCCTTCATCTCCCCCTATTGTGCGTCGAAAGGCGCACTCGCCACGCTGACCCGCAACACTGCCTTCTCCGTCATGCGCAATCGCATACGCGTCAATCAGCTCGATATCGGCTGGATGGCCAGCGATGGCGAGGATCGCATCCAGCGGGAATATCATGGAGCCGATGAGAACTGGCTGAAGAAAGCGGCTGCCGACCAGCCGTTCGGCCGCCTGCTCGATCCGGCCGAGGTCGCCCGCGCAGTCAATTTCCTCGTATCAGACGATGCCGGCATGATGACGGGAGCGGTGATTCACTTCGACCAGTCGGTGCATGGCGGTTACGCGGCGGCACCACCGACCCCCGGCACACCGATGCGGATCGGCTGATGACGGGATCATCCTGCTGGCCGGCCACTTCGAAAAGGGGAGATGACGCCGGGCCGCAAAGGGGGAGGATGGCCCGGCGTCCACTGCCCGGAGGGTCCCGAACGAAACCGTTCGGGCAGCATTCGTTGAACCGCGTATCGCCGGCGAGGGAGCCCCGGCATTGCGGGATCACATGAACCATTCTCACGCGCTTGTCGGTCCGTTTCTGTGTTTTATGTCACTATATAGTCGAAAATTGTTATGATAAAATATCCTTAAAATTGAAATTTGTCAACGAATAAAACTATCGGTCAGTTTCCGGACATCCGGAGGAATTTCGATCGAATTTTTGCAATAACTTGACTAAAAGGTAGAATTATTTCCGTTTACGTTCGCAAGTCTCCGGTGTTAGACGCTCGAACGTTCGAAGATTGGCAATTTCCGGTATTGGTCATGGCGATGATGTATGTTGCGGAAGATGAATGTATCCATGACATTCGGGATGCGATCGATCGCATCGAGTGCATCGTCGGCGAGATGCTGGAATTTGCCGGAACACATGGTGATGCCGGCCCTTTCGGACGAGAGGATGGGGCTGCTCGCGAGCGTCTGCATATCCTCGATGCAGCCATGCAGGAACTCTCGGGCGCAGTGCCCCGCCTCTTTCGGGACGATACGAGCGGCCCGTTTGCGCGGCGTTTCCTTGCCGACCTGACAGTAGCGCGCACGGCGGTGACCATGGTCATTCAGCAACGGGCGATCAACCGGGCAATGATCGAGAGTCTCGGCTCGCTATCCGCGTTGCAATCGTTTCTCGGTGAACTCGCTTTCATCGATCAGGTTCTCCTGAACTCCCGGCACTGACTGGTCGCCACGGTTGCTGGTTTGACGATCGCCAACCTCCGTGTTTGTCTCGCATTGCGACTATCGGCATTCCGCAAACCTGCTGCTATAGTCCAGCCAGCGTTCGTTGAAAAAACGGCCTGATCGCTCTCCCCTCAAGGGGGCTTTGCGTGCGGCTTCGGGCGAACGACTGTCCCCCTCAATCCCTGAAGACAGATCACAAGAGGTATCATGTCAAAAATCACCAGACGCACCTTCGCGCTCGCCGCGACGCTCGCCCTTGCTGCCTGCGCCGGCTCGACCACGCCCGAGGAGAAAGCTTCGACGCGCGCACGCCTGAACTCCGAGGCTTCCGCGGCCCTGGCGCAGTTACGCACGGAAAGCCCCGTCGCCGACGAACTGGCCGGCAAGGCCAAGGGCATTCTCGTCATGCCCAGCATCCTCAAGGGCGGTCTCGGAATCACCGGCGAGAGCGGCGATGGCGTTCTCTATGTCGATGGCACCCCCTCCGCGTATTACAATGTGTCCAGTGCGGGCATCGGTCTCGCCATCGGCGTTCAGAACTACTCGCAGGCGCTGATGTTCATGGATGACGAATCGCTCGCCAACTTCCAGAACAGTCAGGGCTGGAAGGCCGGAGTCGACGGTTCCGTCACGCTGGTTGAAGCGGGTGCCGGCGGTGATCTCGATACGGACAACATCACCAAGCCGGTGGTCGGTTTCGTGTTCGGTCAAAGCGGCCTGATGGCCAATGTCAGCATCGAGGGCTCGAAGTACACCCGCATCGAGGACTGACGACCGGACGGGCACCTGCCTGTCGGGCCGACGCGGTGCAACTCCCGTCAGTTGCGCCGCGTCACCTTTCTCTCCCGGTGATCGAGATGGCGTTCGACCTCCTCGAGCGGGATGCCTTCGGCGGCGAGGCGGGTGAGCGTGAAGAAGATGAGATCCGCCGCTTCCCAGACGATTTCCTCTCGCGTACGGGCCTCGATCAGTTCTTCAGCTTCCTCGCGGATCTTGCCGGCGAGAAGTGTCGGATCGTCGATCAGCTTTCTCGTGTAGGAGCCTTCGGGCGCAGTCCGCGCCCGTTCACCGAGCCGTCTCGCCAGACGCCCGAGCCCGCCATCCTCGCCAAAGCATGTGCGCGTCGACAGATGGCAGAAACCCGTACCCGACTGACGCACGACGAAGCGCAGGCTGTCACGATCACAGTCGGGACGGATGGAGAGCAGCTCCTGCACATCGCCCGACTGTTCGCCCTTGCGCCAGAGCCCGCGCCTGCGTGACTGGTAGATACCGCGACGCTCGGCGACAGCGGCCCTGATGCTCTCCCTGCTGGAATAGACAAGACCGAGTGTGACGCCGCGCTCGTCGCTCACGACCGTGGGAATGAGTCCATCGGTGCGGTCGGTCTTCAGCGGGGCTGCCACCGCCTCGCCCAGGTCCATGCGTCCGGAATAGAGTGCCATGCCCACCTGGCAATCGGCACCGATCGCATCGAGCGCGGCGACTTCCTCCACCCTCGTCACGCCACCGGCAATGATGACCGAGGCGGGTCTTGCCGCTTCGACGATCTCTTTCGCAAGATCGAGATTGGTCCCGGCCATGCGGCCCTCAAGTTCGACGAAGGTGACGAGAAAGGCGGAGACATGCTCCCTGAGGACGGCGATACGCTCCATGATCCCCTGCCCCGTACCCTCCTTCCAGCCTTCGACCACCACCTCGCCATGGCGTGCGTCGAGAGCCGCAATGAGCCGTTCCTTCGGCAGTCGCGCAAGGATCTCCGGTTTGGCCATGGTGCCGAGAATGATACGCTTCGCACCCTTGTCGAGCCATTGGAGGGCGGTCTCGACGTCGCGGATGCCGCCCCCGACATTGCAGTCGAAGCGGGCAACGAGCCGTTCGATCAACGCGGCATTGGAGCCCTTGCGCATGGCCGCATCGAGATCGATCACCGCGATGTCGCCGACAACGGCAAAGCGCTCGGCGATGGGCATCGGGTCGCCGGCCTCGATCTCGCGTTCCTCGCCGCCGATGAGCTGGACGGCCTGTCCGTCCTGAAGGTCGATGGATGGGATGATCATGGGCTCGCTTTTTTTTCGGATCCACTTGAAGGTTTCGGCACAGATGGACCGTGCCTGCCCTGGCCGTCAACATGAACGCGTCGATGGACGCATGACCTTGCCGCGGCTAACACTGGTGCGAATGTCGGTGTTCCGGGGAGGACGAAACCATGCCCGTCAAGAAAATCGGATTTATCGGGCTCGGGGTAATGGGCGCGCCGATGTCGCGCAATCTGGTCATGGGCGGGCATGAGGTGACGGGCTTCGACCTCTCCGCCGAAGCGATCCGTGCCGCCGGCAACCGGCCCGCGTCGAGCGCCGCCGCAGCCGCCGACGGAGCGGATTGTATCATCACCATGCTGCCCAAGGGTGATCATGTAAAGCAGGCGCTCTTCGGCGACGGTGGCGCTTGCGAAAAGCTGCCGAAAGGCAGCCTCGTCATCGACATGAGCACGGTACAGCCGCTGGAGACCGACGAGATTGCCGCCGAGGCGCAGAGCCGTGGTTTTCGCTTCGTCGACGCACCGGTGGGCCGCACCTCGCGGCATGCCGAGGAGGGCAAGCTGCTCATCATGGCGGGTGCCGAGGTCGGCGATCTCGAGGATGCCCGCCAGTATCTTTCGCTCATGGGCGATACGATCATCCATTGCGGCAAGCCCGGCATGGGCAGCCGGGCGAAAATCGTCAACAATTACATGTCGATCGTCTCCAATGTCGTCGTCGCCGAAAGTCTCGTGCTCGCCGAACGCTCCGGCCTCGATCTCGATGTCGCCATCGATGTCTGTCGTGGCACCACGGCGGGACAGGGCCACCTCAACACCACCTATCCGGCCAAGGTGCTGCAAGGCGACACGGCACCCGGCTTCATGCTCGATCTTGCCCTGAAAGACCTGAAAATCGCCCTCGAACTCGCCGCCCGCATCAATGCCCCCACCTACGCCGGCGCCGCCGCCCGCCCTGTCTATGAACTGGGACAGGCATGCGGAAAGGGTCGGGAGGACTGGACGGCCATGCTGCAACTGCTCAGGGGGATTTGACAGTTGAGCGGATCTTCGATCACCTCGAACGTTTCTGATGCGAATTTTGCATTTCAGGCAGCAGTCTCGGAATGCACAGCTTCAGGCCCAGTGACCCGTTCCATACCGGACGGCATTCGCAACAAAAGAAGGGCGGCCGAAGCCGCCCCCAAGTCATGCTGATCTGACCTGTCGTACGGTCTTACTGGGTGACCGTGCGGCTGATGTTGATGGCGTTGCCGATGGCGGTGGCGGTCGCCGGATCGCGGAAGACGTTGATGACGTCGGTGTTGGTGGCGGTGACATCGGCGCAGTTCTCCTGGATGATCGAGCCGATCGCGGTGCCGCCCATCTCGAGGCTGAAGCTGTTGGCGATGGCGGTGGCGGCCGTTGTGACCTCGCCGACGCCGCGACCCATGACATTGGCGTCAAGTGATGCACTGATGCTTTCGCCGCTGTTGGTCTGGCGCATGTCGAAGACGGCATCGCCCGTGGTCGTCGCGTTCACCGCATTGCCGATCGCCGTCGAGGTGGCGTCGAGGGTATTGCCATGACGCGAGGTGATGATCAGATCGGACGACACGCTGCCGCTGTTGATCTGCGCGCCCTCGAGAGCCAGACCGCCCTCGACGTCGATGTTGGCGACATTGGCCATGGCCGTGGCCGCTGCTTCCATGTGATCGACGCCGTCGACCCAGAGATCCTTCGTGGCGGAGATATTGCCGGAG
>JAGREZ010000266.1 GCA_020446285.1 Geminicoccaceae bacterium | reverse complement strand
CAGCGGGTGATGATCGCCATGGCACTCGCCAACGAGCCCGATCTGCTGATCGCCGACGAACCCACCACCGCCCTCGATGTCACCGTTCAGGCGCAGATCCTCAAGCTCATGCGCGAGCTTCAGGAGCGCATGGGCATGGCCGTGCTGCTCATTACCCATGACCTCACCATCGTCCGCCGCGTCGCCCACCGCGTCTGCGTGATGACCGATGGCGGGATCGTCGAACATGGTGCCACCGAGGATATTTTCGAGCGGCCGCAGCATGACTATACGAGGCACCTGCTCGCCGCCGAGCCCAAGGGCAAACCGCCCACCTTCGATGCGTCGGTGCAGCCGATCATGGAAGCCCGCGACGTCAAGGTGCATTTCCCCATCCAGCGCGGCCTGCTCAAGCGCACCGTGGGTCATGTCAAGGCCGTGGACGGCATCACCCTCGATGTGCGCCGCGGCCAGACCATCGGCGTGGTCGGCGAGAGCGGTTCGGGCAAGACGACGCTCGGCCTCGCCCTGCTGCGGCTGATCTCGAGCGAGGGCACGATCCGCTTCGACGGCGAGGATATCCACGACTGGTCATGGAGCCGGATGCGTGGCCTTCGCAGCGAGATGCAGATCGTCTTCCAGGACCCTTACGGCAGCCTCAGCCCGCGCATGTCGGTGGCCCAGATCATCGAGGAAGGGCTGAAACTGCACAGGATCGGCGATGGTGCCGAAGGCCGCCGCCAGCTCATCACCGGTATCCTCGAGGAAGTCGGTCTCGACCCGTCCAGTCAGGACCGCTACCCGCACGAATTCTCCGGCGGTCAGCGGCAGCGCATCTCGATCGCCCGGGCGATGGTGCTCAAGCCGCGCCTCGTCGTCCTCGACGAGCCCACCTCCGCGCTCGACATGTCGGTACAGGCGCAGATCGTCGATCTTCTGCGCGACCTTCAGCGAAGGCACGATCTCGCCTATCTCTTCATCAGCCACGATCTCAGGGTGGTCCGGGCGATGAGCCACGAGGTACTGGTGATGCGCGACGGCCGGGTCGTGGAACAGGGTGCGGCTTCGGAAATCTTCGACCATCCGCGCGAGGAATACACCCGCGCCCTCATGGCCGCCGCCTTCGAGATCAAGGCGACCGGGGGAGATGTGGTGGCGAACTGATCGCCGATCGACACGGTGTCACACGATTCTCGCCACCATGCTCTCATTTCGCACTCACTCGGCAGTGGTCACGGGAAACCTGCGCGTCTATGGTCGGGCAGGGTCATCTAGAATCCAGCAGGGGGGCCAATGCCTGTTCGCAAGGAAGACCGCAAGGCGGAGATTCTCGACCGGCTTCACGCCATGATCCGCGACAAGCTCGAAGGACTGGACGCCGACCGGGCGATCACCTTCGTCGACCACTTCTACCGCGATGTGGCCCCCGGCGATCTCTTCGCCCGCGAACAGCTCGATCTCTATGGCGCGGCACTCGGACAGTTGCGCCTTGCCGACCGGAGGCCGGCGAAAACCCCGCTCATCCGGGTCTTCAATCCGCGCATGGACCAGCATGGCTGGCAATCGACCCACACGATCGTCGAGATCGTCAATGACGACATGCCGTTTCTCGTCGACAGCGTCACCAACGAGCTCAACCGCCGCGGCCTCGGCATTCACATCATCATCCACCCGCTCTACCAGTGTACCCGCGATGGCGACGGGCGGCTGACGAGCCTTGCAAGGCATGGCGACGGCGACGGGCTGGAAGGTTCCATCGCCGAAAGCTTCATGCATATCGAGATCGACCGGCAGAGCGATCAGGCGTTCCTCGACGAGGTGGAGAAATCCATCGCCAGGGTTCTTGGCGATGTCCGGCTGGCGGTGCAGGACTGGCGCGCGATGCGCTCGAAGATCTCGGATGCCATCGCCCAGCTCGAGCCGGCGCGAAAACTCATGCCGGAAGCCGATTTCAAGGAATACACGGCGTTCCTCGAATGGCTCGCCGACGATCATTTCACGCTGCTCGGCTACTCGTCCTACCAGATCGAGGGCGAAGGCGACGATACCCAGCTCCGGCGGATCAAGGGCAGTGGCCTCGGCATCTTCCGCGGCAAGGACGAGGGCGGACTTTCGGCGAGCTTCAGGAGCATGCCGGTCCACGCCCGGCGGCGCGCTCACGACCCCTTCCCGCCCGTGGCCGTGGCCAAGGCGCACACGCGGAGCACGGTGCACCGCTCCAGCTATCTCGACTTCATCGGCGTGCGGACCTATGCGGAGAACGGCAAGGTCACCGGCGAAAGCCGCTTTCTCGGCCTGTTCACCTCCGCCGCCTACAATCGCAGCCCGAGCTTCATTCCGCTCCTGCGCCGCAAGATCGAACGCATCACCGAAAAGGCGGCGATGGGCCGGACCGGCCATTCCGGCAAGGCGCTGGTCAACATCCTCGAGACCTATCCGCGCGACGAGCTCTTCCAGATCCAGGAAGAGGAACTCCTGCGTATCTCCACCCAGATCCTCCACCTGCAGGACCGCCAGCATATCCGGCTGTTCGTCCGTCGCGACCAGTACGAGCGGTTCGTCTCCTGCCTCGTCTATGTCCCGCGCGAGCGCTACAACACGGCGATCCGCCTGCGGTTCCAGGCCATTCTCGAACGTGCGCTCGACAGTGACGAGACCGACTATCAGGCACAGCTCTCCGAATCGGTACTCGCCCGCATCCTGTTCATGGTGCGCACGCCGAACGGCATTCCGGAATCGCTGGATGTCGAGGAGATCGAGCGACAGCTCGCCGACGTCGCCTACAGCTGGAGCGACAAGCTCAAGGATGCGCTGATCGAGGCCGAGGGCGAAGAGGAAGGCAACCGCCTCTATCGCCAGTTCGGCCATGCCTTCCCGGGATCCTATCAGGAAAGCCTGAACGCGCGCGCGGCGGTCCCCGACATTCTCGCGATCGATGCGCTCTCGCATTCCGAGGCGCCCGACCGGGCACTGTCGATGAGCCTCTACCGCCGGATCGAGGACAGAAGCGACATCCTGCGCTTCAAGCTCATCCGCCCCGACAGGTCGGTCTTCCTCGCCGACGCACTGCCGATCATGGAGAACATGGGCCTGCGCGTCCTCTACGAATCGCCGCACCGGCTGACCGCCCGCGGCGGACAGGTCTTCTCGATCCACGATTTCGGCATGGAACCGACCGTCAGCGACGAAGCGGTCGAGATCGGTGACATCCGCGAGCAGTTCCAGGACACCTTCCGCCTCGTATGGAGTGGCGATCTCGAGAATGACGGGTTCAACCGGCTCGTCCTCGCCGCCGGTCTGGCGCCGCGTCAGATCATGGTGCTGCGCGCCTACTGCAAGTATTTCATGCAGCTCGGCAGCCCCTTTTCACAGGCCTATATCGAGCGCACCTTTACCTCCAATGCCAGTCTCGCGCGCGGCCTCGCCGAACTGTTCGATGCCCGTTTCGATCCCGACCGCGAGGGTGACCGCGCTGCCGCGATCGCGGAAATCGAGGAACGCATCCGCGCCGGCCTCGAACATGTGGCCATTCTCGACGAGGACCGGATCATCCGCCGCTATCTCGGCCTGATCAACGCCACGCTGCGCACCAACGCCTTCCAGCACGCCGACGAACGGGGCACGGCCAAACCCTATCTCTCGCTCAAGTTCGATCCGGCGAAGGTGCCGGGGATGCCGCTGCCCAAACCGGCCTACGAGATCTTCGTCTACGCGCCGCATGTCGAGGGCGTGCATCTGCGCGGCGGCAAGGTCGCGCGTGGCGGCCTTCGCTGGTCCGACCGCCGCGAGGACTTCCGCACCGAGGTTCTCGGGCTGATGAAGGCGCAGATGGTCAAGAACAGCGTCATCGTGCCGGTCGGCGCGAAGGGCGGTTTCGTCGTCAAGCAACCGCCGGCCGGCGGCGACCGTCAGGCGTTTCAGGAAGAGGGCATCCGCTGCTACCGGACCTTCCTGAGCGGCCTGCTCGACATCACCGACAACCGCACGCCCGATGGCATCAAGGCGCCCGAGCGGGTCATTCGTTACGATGAGGATGATCCCTACCTCGTCGTCGCCGCAGACAAGGGCACGGCGACCTTTTCCGATATCGCCAATGGCGTCAGCCGCGATT
>JAGREZ010000265.1:9931-12085 GCA_020446285.1 Geminicoccaceae bacterium | reverse complement strand
CCGCACAAATGGGGCAAGTTCCTCGCCGGCGCCGGCAACGAGATCGTGTCGCCGGCGGCACTCAAGGAGATCCGGCCCGACGTCGTGATCGCCATGAACCCGATCTACAGGGACGAGATCGGGCGGGATCTGGAGGCGATGGGGCTTGCGGTCGAGCTGCAGGCAATCTGAAGACCTGACCGCCTTCATTCACTTGCGATCTTCGCTTACTTGCGATGCCGGAACCGGTTTTCCGGCAGCCCCTTCGTGTTCGTCTCGATGGCGAACAGGCTTCCGGCGAGGCGGTCGCCCTTTGCCCGTCCCATCGAGGCCGTGGTCACCAGCAGCGTCGAGAGATCGTCGCCGGCGAATGCGCAGGTCGTGATATTGCGGACCGGCATGTCGATCACCCTGTCGATACTGCCGTCCGGCGCGATCCTGACGATGCAGCCGCCGCCATAGCGACAGTTCCAGAGATATCCGTCGACATCGATCGCCGATCCATCGGGCAGGCCGCGGTCGAAACCGCGAAAATGCGGGCGTTCGCCCGAGATATCGCCGGTATCGGGGTCGACATCATAGGCCCGGATCTCGTTGGCCAGTGTGTCGCCGGTATAGAAACGCCGGCCATCGGGGCTCCAGCAGAGCGTGTTGACGATGCCGATGCCCTGTCGCCACTCGCGCGGATCCTCGCCCGCGCGCACCGAGAAGAAGCGCCCCAGCCCGTCATGCAGCTCCTGTTCCTCGCCATCCGCACCGACATTGTTGCCCATCGAGCCGATCCAGAACGTCCCGTGCGGATCGCTGCGACCGTCGTTGAAGCGGACTTCCGGAAAGCCCTCCAGCGCGAACCCCTGATCGCGGCGCTCGTCGCTTTCCGGCTTCCAGAAGATGAGTTTCGAGCCGAGCGCCACCAGCATGCAGTCGGGATCGTCGGTCAGCGACAGCGCCACCACTGGCTCGTCGAATACCCACGAGCGGGTCGCGCCATCTTGCAGATGATGGCGATGGATGAGAAAGCGGTTGATGTCGGTCCAGTAGATCGCACCTTCATCGGCCGACCAGGTCGCTCCCTCGCCACACCAGTCTCCCTGCGCCACCAAGCATCGCGGTTCACCCGTCACAAGCGTCATGCTTCTCCCCTCCCTGTTGCGACTGACGCTGTTACCATTTCGCTCAGGCACTCGCCAGTGTCGCTTTCTCGGCCATTTCCCTGCAGGCACCGGCGTCGACCTTGCCGGAACCCAGAAGCGGTATGTCATCGACGATGACGATATCCGCCGGAACGCTGAGTTCCGTTCGTCCCGTGGAACGTCCGTGCGACTGGATGGTCTTGCGGTCGGCATCCTCGCGGGTCGTCAGCAGCACCAGGCGTTCGCCCTTGCGCCGATCCGGCAGGGCGACCACGGCATGCGACGATTCCGGCCAGATCTCGTCGACCATCGCCTCGACCGCCGAGAGCGAGATCATCTCGCCCGCGATCTTGGCGAAACGTTTGGCACGCCCGCGAATGCGGACAAAACCCTCATCGTCGATGCTGACGATATCGCCCGTGTCGAACCAGCCATCCTCGAGCGGTTGCAGGACGCCGGGACGGTCATCCTTGAGATAGCCCAGCATGACATTCGGACCGTGCACGAAGAGGCGGCCGCCATCGTCGATGCCGGGTACCGGTTCGAGGCGGTGTTCGATCAGCGGCAGAAACCTCCCGACGCTGCCGTTCCTGTTGTGCATCGGGGTGTTGATGCACAGTGCCGGCGAGGTCTCGGTCAGGCCATAGCCTTCGAGGATCCGCTGTCCGAATTTCTCCGACCAGATCCGCCGGGTCTCGTCCCTGACCGCTTCCGCGCCGGCAAACACATAGCGCAGGCTGCGGAAGTCGTAGGGATGCGCCTTGCGGGCATAGCCGGTCAGGAAGGTGTCGGTGGCGAAGATGATCGTCGAGTTCGTTGCGTAGACCGCTTCGGGAACGATCCGGTAGTGCAGCGGCGATGGATACATGTAGACGCAGACACCGTTCATGAGCGGCATCAGCATGCCCCCGAGCAGCCCGAAGCTGTGAAAGACGGGCAGGATGTTGAAGAGCTTGTCCTGTCTGTTCACATCGAGCCTGGACGTTACCTGTGCACAGTTGGCGAGCAGGTTTCCATGGCTCAGCACCACGCCCTTGGGCGT
>JAGREZ010000265.1:0-9857 GCA_020446285.1 Geminicoccaceae bacterium | reverse complement strand
TGCAGGAGCCCGCGCATGCGATCGGAGAAGCCGATCGTTTCGCGCACATCCTCGAGCCAGAGGAAACGGACCTGTCCCTCGAGCTCCTTCACCACATTCTCCAGTCTCGCCTGTTCGATGAACCTGCGTGACGACACGATCAGGCCGATCTCGCTGCCCCGGCATCCGGCAATGATGTTGGCCGATCCCGAGGTGAAATTGATCATCGCCGGCACGCGGCCTTTGACCTGAAGCGCCATGAACGCGGCGATCGCGGCGACGGCGTTGGGCAGCATGAGACCGACATTCTCCCGTTCGCGGGTATGCTTCGCCAACCTGTCGCCGAGCACGAGCGCACCGGCGATGAGCTTTCGATAGGACAGCCGGTTCTCGAGCGGGTCCTCGGCGATGATCGTCCCCATGCCGTGTTTGCGGCCGGCGGCGACGAGGCCTTCGAAAAGGGTCGTCCTGTCGAACAGCACTCTTGCCGCGAGTTCCGCCATCACGTCATAGAGCGCGTTTCCGGCCGCGAGCCGGCGTTCGCGACCGCGCAGCCTTTCGGGAAGATCGAGCTTTTGCGGTTCCATGAAGGTGATGCGGATCTTCGGAAACCAGCGGCGGCGGATCTGTGCCGGGGTCAGGCGCGAGAAGGGGGTCTGTTCCGCCCCCTCGATGCGCACGGGAACGATCATCGCATCGGCGCGATCGGCGATCATCGCCGGACCGTCATAGACCTTCATGAGCGCACCCGTGACCGTGATCCGGCCTTCGGGAAAGATCACGAGCGGCTTGCCCTCCTTCACCCGCGCCACGAGTGCCTTGACCGCCATGGGATGACCCGGATCGACCGGAAGCGCCTCGACGAGCGCAAGGAAAGGTTTCACCCACCAGCGTTTCGCCATGCCGGTGTAGATCGCGAAAAGCGGCTTGTCCTGCAGGAGCGAGAGCATGATCGGTGCATCGAGCAGGCTCATGTGATTGACCACGACGACCCGCCGTTCGCCGGCCTTGTCGAGATTTTCGATGCCGGTAACCTCGAGACGGTAGAACAGGCCGAACAGGAACCGGGCGGTGCCGCGCAGCAGGTCATCGGGCAGGAGCCGCACGACGTGGATGGCGGCGAGCACGTTGGCGATGCCGATGACGAGGAAGATCTGGGCGACATCGAGGCCGATGGATTGCAGGACGAGCGTGAGAAGGCTCGATGCGACCATGAAGCCGGAATTGACGATGTTGACCGCGGCGATCACCCGCGAACGCAGTTCGACCGGCGCCCAGGACTGGACCGCGGCAAACAGTGGCACCACGAAAAGACCGCCCGAGAAGGCAATTCCCGCAAGGTCGATCATGATCCGCCATGCAAAGGGCTCGCCGACAAAGGTGCCCAGGGTCATGAGCCCGTCGGCCGGCGGGACCGCGCGGGCGGCGAAGAACAGGTCGACGGTGAAGATCGCCATGCCGATGGCGGCGAACGGTACGGGAACCGTGCTGATGCGGTTGCGCGTGATCCGTGCCGCCATGACCGAACCGACGCCGATGCCGATGGAAAACAGCGTCAGGAACAGGGTCACCACATGTTCGTCGCCGCCGATCAGCGCACGGACGAAGGTCGGTACCTGGGCAAGAAAGACAGCGCCGACGAACCAGAACCAGCTGATGCCGATGGCAGCCAGCCAGAGCCGGCGATCCGATGCGAGATAGCGCATCAGCGATATCGTTTCCCCGGCGATGTTCCAGTTGATGCGCAGGGAGGAGTCGGCGGGTTTCTGGGCGGGTATCATGCGGCTGGTGGCATAGCCGGCGATGGCGAAAAGGATGACACCGGCGGCGACCCAGTAGACGCCGCCATCGGTGGCGACGAGCAGGCCGCCCAGAATGGTGCCGACGAGAATGGCGAGGAAGGTTCCGCCCTCGATCAGCCCGTTCGCGTTCATCAGTTCGCGCCGGCCGACGAGGTCCGGAAGGATGCCATACTTGATCGGCCCGAAGAGCGTGCTCTGGGTGCCCATCAGGAAGAGGATGGCGAGCAGCGAGGGCACATGGCCGATCATCAGGGCCAGTGCCCCGCCGATCATGATGCAGATCTCGCCGATCTTGATGAGCCGGGTGAGAAGCGCCTTGTCATACCGGTCGGCGAGCTGGCCCGCCGTCGCCGAGAAGAGGAAGAAGGGAAGGATGAAGAGGCCGGCCGCGAGCGTGACCGTCATCTCGGCCTCATCGGTCGTCATCAGCCGGTAGAGGGTGAGAATGACCAGTGCGTTCTTGAAGAAATTGTCGTTCAGGGCGCCGAGAAACTGGGTCCAGAACAGGCCGGCAAACCGGCCGCGCAGAAGAGCGTCGTTCATCGCTTGATATCCCCTTTCCCTTCGATCGTCCGGCCATGGGGGAGCCCGTGGGCTTCGCAAAGAAAATCGCGCACCAGCATGGCCGTTCGCGGCGAGCCATGAATGACGCCGTGTGGACTGGGTATTCTCGCTTCCCTGACGGGGTCGTCGAGCCGCATTTCATCCTCGGTGAGGATGAAATCATTGTCACTGCCGAGCACCGGATTGAAACCCGTGCGATATCCGGTGAGGCCGAGTATGTTCAGCGTCGGCAGGTCGCCGAAGGATGCGAGGCGCTGGCGTCCGGGCAGGCAATCCGCGAGCGACGGCCCGGCGAGACGTGCCGCCGCCTGATGACGTGCGAGCATCGCCCCGAGCCGCGATCCCTTGTGCGGAACCGTGATGAGCACGGCGGCGGTGAGCGCGAGCCTGCCCTTCCATTCGCCGGGTCCGTCCACCAGACGATGGACGAGAAGGCCGCCGAGGCTGTGTCCGACGAGGGAAAGCCTCGCATGTCCGGGCTGGCAGTCGAGCAGGCAGCGCATGTCGCGGGCATGGTCGTCGAGCGATTGACGCAGCGAGGGATAGCTCGGCGCGAGGACGGTGAAACCGCAATCATGGAGGACCCGGCCGAGACGGTGATAGATCCGCCCGGTGCGCGAGAGGCCGTGCAGCAGCAGGACCCGGTCGCCTGCATGGCCGCCGTCTCCGCATTCGTTTCGCCAGCGTTCGAGCATGACATCGGCCCGGCCCTCGGCAACGACACCGCCATCGGGATCGACGAGGCGGTGCCGGTTCTCCTCGACATGTCTTTGCACATGCCAGCCGGCGAAGAGGGCCGTGTCGCTCCAGCCGGTAAAGGAATGACGAAAGGCGGGCAGGCGGATCTCACGTTTCATGGCCGCCTCCAAGCGCATCGAGGACAGCGGTCGCAACCTGTCCGGCACGGGCCGAAAGAGGGCCGTCGAGCCGGCCGTAAACCGTGAAGACTGCGGGCTGCAGGGCGATGCCGAGCGCCAGCGAGGCCGCGAATTCCGCATCGCCCGAGGCGATTTCACCCCGTTTCATGGCATCGGCGAGCAGATCGCGGATGACATTGACCGGCGAGGGATCGGGCTCCCCGATCGCTGCCAGATGATCGTGCTGACTGAGGAGAATGAACCCGAACAGCTCGCGCTCATTGTCGAAGAGCTCGTAGGCACCGGCAATCACCGCCCGCAGTTTGGCGGCGATACCTTCATGGCGTGCCGCGCTTTCGAGAAAGGACGCACCGAGACTGGTGTAGTGCCGCTCGAACAGGCTGCGCGCCATCGCATCCTTGGAACTGTAGTGACGGTAGAGCGTGCCGTCGGCGATGCGTGCGAGCTGGGCGATATCCCGGACCGATGTGCCCGCAACGCCCTGGCGTGCAAACAGGCGGATCGCCGCCTGGTCGAGTCTGGTTCGAATGTCGGCCTGTTGCATCATGGATCGGACACGGTTGTGAATGAACGTTCATTCATATACCTTGCCAATGGGGTCCATGTCCAGTCCCGTCTTCGTGAAAATGGTGCAGGGGAATGAAGATTTGATTGACCGCCGGTTTTCTTCGCCGCGCCGTTGACAGCAAACGGGCCGGCACATGGCCAGCCCGTCGCAGGTTCATCCGTGTCCGTATCGGCGGCGGAGGAAGGCGGGACGTGCGCCCGCCGGTCTCGTCTCAGAAGTGCAGCGATCCAGAAATGGCGATGATGTCGATGTCCGAATCGTAGCGGGCGGCCAGATTGCCCCTCGTCGCATTTCCGGGATCCCCGGCTTCGAGCCGGACCCTGGAATCGTCGATGAAGATATGCGTATAGCCCGCGCTGATGGAGATATTCTCCATCGGCTCGAAGGTGGCTCCGGTGGAAATCCAGTAGCGGTCATTGTCGGGAATGCGCGGGGTCCGGTATTTCGTGTCGAGCGCCTTCTGGTCGTAGGCGACACCCGCGCGCAGGGTCAGGCGGTCCGTCACCCTCCAGGCGGCGCCGGCGGCCAGATACCACTGGTCGTCCCATTCCTCCTCGGTGACATTGTCGGGCAGGCCGTTTTCCATCTTCACGCGAAGCTCGTCGAAGTTCGACCATTGGGTCCAGGTCGCACCGCCCATGATGGTGATGTCGTCGGTGATGTCGTGAGCCGCGCCGAAGGTGAGACTGGCGGGTGTCTTGAAATCGGCCTCGGCATCGGTATCAGTGAACGCGGCCTCGATCGCACTGCCGGCAAGGGGTGCGGGAATGTCGAAATCGATGTCGCCGTCGAGCGTGTGATCGACCGATGAACGATAGGCGATGCCCAGCCGCGTGCCCTCGACCGGTTCGGCGATCATGCCGAGATTGAAACCGAAGGCGAAATCGTTGCCGTCGAGATCCGCGAAACCGTCGAGATTGCCGGCTGGTGCTGCCCCCGATATCAGCGCGAAATCGACGGCGTTGGTGAGCCTCGCATGCATGTGCTGCATCTGCACGCCGCCGGCGACACTCAGCCATGACACCGGATTGAAGGCGACCACCGGATTGACGTTGATCGCGGTCACTTCCGATTGAACGCCGTGATAGCGCCCGACCCAGTCGCGATCATATTCGGTCTTCAGCGCGAAGGGGACGGTGACCGCAAGGCCGACCCGCCACCGGCTGTCGATGGCGGCGGCACCGTAGATCGAGGGTATGACGCCATCGGCGCCGATGTCACCCGCCGAATCCGAACCGCCGAACGGTGTCGTGTCGGCGGCCGAGCCCGTGGCATGCTCGAGCTTGCTCGTCGGCGAGATGTAGGTCAGCGAGGCGGTTCCCTGGGGCTGTTTCATCCTTCCGAGCGCGGCCGGATTGAAGAACATGTAGCTGGCGTCGGTCGCCTCGGTGGCGGTTCCGGCGAAAGCGTTTCCCTGGGCCGTCGCCGACTGCTCCTTCAGCGCGAAACCCGCGCCCATCGCGCGATCGCCGGAAGTGAACGCAGTGACGGCAACCAGCGCCCCGATGACGAATGATGCGCTCCTCATGTCTGCTCCCCGAAAGTCGATTTTCCATCGCTTCACCATGGCGCGTAACCATGGATTGTACACGGCGCAAGTGCAATCTGCCCTGTTGCAGGAGGGTTCCGATACGCCGCGCGACCGGGTAACATCCCCGGCGATGACCAGACGATGTACCAGCGGGGAGGAAAAACGGTCATGCAGGCAAGTGAGAAACGCAAGCTCGGGAGCGCTGATCTCGAGGTTCCGGTCATGGGGTTCGGCGGTGCGCCGCTCGGCAACATGTATGACGGTTTCAGCGACGAACAGGCGCGGGCGACGGTTCGAAGCGCCTACGATCTCGGCCTTCGCTTCTTCGACACCGCACCGCTCTACGGCTTCGGCCTGTCCGAACACCGGGTCGGCGAGGCGCTTCGCTGGCAGGATCGTGAAAGCTATGTTCTCTCGACCAAGGTCGGCCGGCTGCTGAAGCCGGCGGATCCGGCGACGCTCGACGGTGGTCTCTTCGCCCGGATCCTGCCGTTCGAGGGCGTCTACGACTATTCCTATGACGGCGCCATGCGCTCGGTGGAAGCGAGCCTGCAGCGGCTTGGGACCTGGCGTATCGACGTGCTGCTGATCCACGATGTCGATGTCTGGACCCATGGCAGCGAGGAGGCCCGGCTTCAGCGTTTTCGCGAGTGCATGGACGGCGGCTGCTACAAGGCCATGGACGAGCTGCGCTCGCAGGGTGTGGTGAAGGCGATCGGTGCCGGACTCAACGAGGTCCGGGCCTGCGAGGAGTTCGCCCGCGCGGGCGATTTCGACACCTTCCTCCTTGCCGGCCGCTACACGTTGCTCGAACAGGGTGCGCTCGACAGTTTCCTGCCGCTCTGCGAGGAAAAGGACATCTCGCTGATGATCGGCGGACCCTACAATACCGGCATTCTCGCCACCGGTGCGGTCGAGGGCGCCTACTACAATTACGCTCCGGCACCGGCGGATGTGATGCAGCGTGTGGCGGCCATCGAGACGGTCTGCAAGGCGCATGATGTCAATCTCGCAAGCGCGGCGCTGCAATTCCCGTTGCATCATCCGCGCGTCGCCTCGATCATTCCGGGTGGTCGCAATGCCGACGAGATCGTGCAGAACAAGGAAATCCTCGAAGCACCCGTTCCGCCGGATTTCTGGGCCGAGCTCAAGCAGCAGGGGCTGATCCGCGAGGATGCGCCGACGGGCTGAGGGTTCCCGTGCGGGTATCGAGCCGTGGCAGCATGACAGGGGAGATGGATCCGGATGTTCGACGCTGAAAAGCTTCTGCGCGGTCTGGCGAAGGGCGGACTTTCCCGTGGCGGCATGGTCAAGGGCGGCGGCATGATGCTGCTCGGCGGTCTCGCCTATGCCGCCTTCGAGCATTTCACCCGACAGCAGGACGGCCCCGCGACCGGGCCGTCCACCCGCCCGCCGATACCGCCGCAGGGTTTCGCCGAAACGGGCCGCACGCAACCGCCTCCACTTCCGGGCATGGCCTCGGCAGCGGGCGGTGCGACGCCTCCACCCCTGCCACATGCGAGCGGGACCGGGCAGGCGCCGCAGTCACTGCCCGGTCCCGGACAGGAGCGCGCGGTCCTGCTCGTTCGTGCGATGATCGCCGCCGCCAAGGCTGACGGCGAGATCGATGCGGGCGAGCGCGCGGCCATTCTTTCCCGTCTCGACGAACAGGGCATGGGGCAGGAAGCGCATGCGTTCGTCGAGGCGGAGATGGCACGGCCGCTCGACCTCTACGAGATCACGAGCGGCGTTCGCGATGCGGCCACGGCCGCCGACGTCTATGCCGCCTCGCTTCTGGCGATCACCGTCGATACCGATGCCGAACGCCGCTATCTCGACCGCCTCGCCTCACGCCTCGGCCTCGATGACGGCGCCGCCGCAGCGATCGAGGCGAAGCTCGCGGAAGCGTCGGGCGGCGAGCCCGGATCCTGACCGGCTGCGGTTGCCAGACCGTGTCGTGACGCAAATCACAAGCCGAACCTTCGCCGACGCTGGCATGGAACGGTTCGCCTTGCTACCAGAGACGCAAGGGCGTTCACAGGAGTTCAACCCATGAGCCAGTGGCATTTCAGCATCGACGGCAATCAGGTCGGGCCGATGGATGACGCATCCGCGCGGCAATTCGCGGCCGGCAATCCGCAGGCGTTCTGCTGGCGACCGGGCTTCTCCAACTGGCAGCTGGTATCGGCCACCGCCGAACTTCTCGCAGCGCCCGTGGCCGCCACGGCCGGATTGGCACCGCCACCCGGACGGCCCAGGGTCGCCGACGAGATCGATTTCGAAATTCGCGGCGAGGATCTGCAATATGTCGAGGTCGAGCTCGATCCCGGCGAGAGTGCTGTCGCCGAGGCCGGATCGATGATGTACAAGGATTCCATCATCGAGATGCACACGATCTTTGGCGATGGCTCCGGGCAGGATGCAGGCGCCGGCTTCATGGACAAGCTCATCGGCGCGGGCAAGCGGGTGCTCACCGGCGAGAGCCTGTTCACGACCGTCTTCACCCACGAGGGCCATGCGGGCAAGGCGCATGTCGCCTTCGCCGCACCGTTTCCCGGCACCATCCTCGCGCTCAAGCTTTCGGAATACAATCACCGGCTGATCTGTCAGAAGGACAGTTTTCTCGCCGCCGCGAAGGGCGTGCAGATCGGCATTCACTTCCAGCGCAAGATCCTCACCGGCCTGTTCGGCGGCGAGGGCTTCATCATGCAGAAGCTCGAGGGTGATGGCTGGGTGTTCATCCATTTCGGCGGCAAGCTCTACGAGCGCGATCTCAAGGCCGGCGAAGTGCTGCATGTCGATACCGGCTGCCTCGCGGCGATCACCGAGACGGTGGATTACGACATCATGCAGGCCGGCGGCATCAAGAGCATGCTGTTCGGCGGCGAGGGGCTGTTCTTCGCCCGGTTGCAGGGGCCGGGCCATGTCTGGCTCCAGAGCCTGCCCTTCTCGCGGCTCGCCGGACGCATGCTCACGGCCGCTCCGCAACGGGGCGGCAGCCGGGGCGAGGGGTCGGTACTCGGCGGCCTCGGCGATCTCTTCGGCGACAGCCGCTGAACAAGCAGGGGGTTCTCCACAGGCAGTGATGCCGTGCGCATTTCAGCCAGTATCGCGTGTCATTTGTTGGCAGCGGCGAGGCCGAGCTTGCCCTTGCTGCGACGGTGGCGTTCCTTGCGTTTCAGACGGCGCCCCTGAAGGAACTGTTCGAACTTGCGGCCGAGATAGAGGCCGGTGGGGATGCTCGCCAGCATGAAGGGAACCGAGCCGAGAAGGACGGCCAGCAACATGCTCGATCCGAGTTCGGTGATCGAACTCAGGTTCGAGAATTTCTCGGCTGTTATGCCGACATCGCATGCCACCGCCACGCAGCCGAGCTTGTAATAGACATAATAGGTCGGTCCCATGGTGACCGGATTGACCACCATGCTGCCCACCAGCATGGCCGGCAGATTGAGCTTGATCGTCGAGATCCGGTTCCAGAGAAAGCCGACGACGATGCAGATCACCATCTGCAACCCGACCGTGGGCGAGAAGCCTATGAACATACCCGAGGCGAGCGACAGGCCAATGGTACCGGGCCGGTACCCCTTGTCCCGCCAGATCCGCAGGATCGGTCTGAGGATCCTGAACTTCATGGGCTCCCTAATCGCTTTTCTGCGACGCAGCCGAACGCCCGTCTCCAGGACAGAGCGTAACACTGCAATCTTATCGTTTGGTAAATGGCATAACGGTTCATTGGCCACCTGACCAGCGTCACTGAGGGTCGAACGCACCGAAAGGGCACTTGCGCCGCGGAAAAGGTGCTTTCTGCTTCGGTAGCTAGCCCTTGTTTGAGACTGTTTCGCGAATGTCCACCGAGCGCAGGAAGCCTATGGTATAATCAACCGCGGACCATGCTGTCACCAACGTTGCGATCAGAAGTCCGATATAAACGAGATTGGTCACCCAATGGGCGGGATCAAGGCCGAAAACGAAGAAGGCGCCGACCGTCGCGATCTGGACGATACCCTGCACGACCGCCTTGATCTTGCCGCTCGTTCGCGCGGAGAGGGTAATTCCGTTCTGCTGGGAGAAGATCCTGAGATAGGAAACCAGTATGTCGCGGCTGACGATGATCGCGACCATCCAGAGCGGCATCCAGCCGGCATCGAGGAAGGCGAGGAACACCATGGCCCGGTAGAGACTGTCGGCCAGCGGATCGACGATCTTGCCGAAATTCGAGGTCGCCGAATAGCGCCGGGCGATATGACCGTCGGCGAGATCCGAAACTTCCGATACCAGCATGACGACGAGCGTGACCGCGAGTGCGGTCTGCGACTCCATGGAGATGAGCAACATGACCAGCGGGCCGCAGAAAATGCGCCCAAGGCTCAGCAGGTTGGGAAGCATGCGCATGGTTCAGACCCCGGATCCGGCCGCACCGCAGGAAGAGAAACGCCCCAGTTGCGTCATTCCCCCATAACAGCGTGTTGAAGAAATGCCGACAGCCGCGACGGCCGTCGATTTTTGCCGCTGGGAAGGAGCCTGGCGCGAAG
>JAGREZ010000264.1:2347-2871 GCA_020446285.1 Geminicoccaceae bacterium | reverse complement strand
CGCCCGGACTTTTGCACCGGTTACAACGCTTCGCCCATATCAGTGCTGTCGCCACAGCCACCGGCACGATGATCTGGGCGTCGATCATGCTCGTCCCGCTTGCTCTGCTGCTGGATCGACCATGGACACTGAACCCCGGCCCGATGGCACTTGCGGCAACGGCGATCCTGTCGATCTTCTGCACCGGTATCGCGCTTCTGATCTATTTCCGGCTGGTGAGAACGCTTGGGTCGATGGGCGTCGCAAGCCAGAGCTTTCTGCGTGCGGGGATCGGCGTGGTCCTGGGCATCGTCTTCCTTGGCGAGACATTCACACTTCCTGTTGCAACAGGGCTTTGTGCGGCCATTGCCGGAGTTGCGTTGATCAACTGGCCAACAACACGCAAACCATAGCGGTGCCCCTGCGGTCTCCTTCGAGGCATCCACGCCCGAACCTGCGATCAAAGACAGCCTCAAATCCGCCCGGAAACCGTTTCGTGTGTCGGGTTTTCCCGATCTGCATAAGATTAATTTCCTTGACTTGAA
>JAGREZ010000264.1:0-2278 GCA_020446285.1 Geminicoccaceae bacterium | reverse complement strand
AATTCTGCCAGCGCCTGCTTGTGCGTGTGGGGCGGTGGGGGTCGATGCGGCTTCTGGCGGGTTGCTGGGCGCTGGCGGTGGAGCGTGATCCGCGCGGGGTTCTTGCGGGCATGAGCGAGCCGGACAGGCGGATGACGATGCGGATGCCGCACATCCAGCCGCTGGTCGAGCTGTTTCGCAAGACCTGCCATGGCGACAGCAAGGAGCTTGCGGGGCTTCTTATGCCGCTGGCGCATGACTGGCTGGAGGAGATCCGCGAGCGGTTCCGCAGCGATGGTCATGATGGCGGGACGGGTGCGCTCTTGTGGCTCGAACGGGCGGAGGAGCGCTCGAAAGAGGGTCCGC
Organism: Geminicoccaceae bacterium; assembly: GCA_020446285.1. Classification (GTDB taxonomy): domain Bacteria; phylum Pseudomonadota; class Alphaproteobacteria; order Geminicoccales; family Geminicoccaceae; genus JAGREO01. The sequence goes on along the minus strand of JAGREZ010000264.1, from coordinate 1,933 downwards.
TGCTGAGCCTGCTGCGCACGGTTCTGGTGCAAATCGGCCGGCCGAAGCGGGTGATGGAGCGGCGACCGGACGGGCCTGAGGAAAGCGATGAGGAGCGTGACGAACGCCTGCGGCGTCAGGCGCAGGAACGATTCCAGCGCAGCCTGTCGCCGGAATGGCGCGAGCGGCTGATGCGTGCGCGCGGCCGGCGGCAGCTGGTTCAGGATCTCACCCATACCCTCTATGACCAGCTGTACTCAATCGGCTGGCACGAAATCCACGAGGCCGAGAGGGCGAAGGCCGGTGCCGGGGCCGGTGCTGATATGGAGGTGAACGCGGAAGCTGCAAACGAAATGGTACCGCCTCCACCACGGGGCGAGAATGCCCCGCCGGAGACCGGGTCATTCGGATCCACTCCGCCGGACTCCGCCCGGCCGGAATCCGCCCCGCCCTATTCAGCACCACCGAAGGCCCAGGGCCCACCACCCGACGGCTGAGCCACCCCTCCACCTGCCGGAACCCCGCCCGCGACGGAGCATCCGTCCTGCGGGTTCTGTGGCATGAATGTTCTACATTTCGGGATTGATGGCGCGTGGATAGCATTCGGTCGGGCGGCGTTTCGGAAATCCTGCGTTCAGGTGAGCCAGTGCAGGATGAGCGTGAGGACCGGAACGGCAAGCAATGTGGAAAGCAGCATGGCTGCCGCCGTTTCTGTCTGCGCCTGTTCATAGCGCACCGCAAAGAGATAGGCGTTCACACCGGTCGGCATGGCTGCGGCGATCACCGCCACCGATGCCCAGAGCGGATCGACGCCGAAGACACCGAAGGCGAGTATCGCGACGAGCGTGGGCTGCAGGACCATCTTCACGGCGACCATGGCCAGGCTCAGCCGAAGTGCACCGGCGAGGCGGTAGTTTCGCAGTGAGGCGCCGACCGAGAAGAGGGCGCAGGGCAATGCTGCGCCTGCCATGAGATCGCCGAAACGGTCGAGAACACCGGGCATGGACAGGCCCGCCCAATTCCAGAGAACGCCACCGACGAGACCGATGAGAATAGGGTTGGTGGCGAGTCCCCTCAGCGCATTGCCGATGACCTGCAGGGGCTTGCCGTGTCCCCGCGCCACACCCTCGACCAGAAAGGTGACGAGACTGAAGAACACGACGGCGTGGAACGAGAGGAGCAGGAAGAGCGGCAAGCCCGCCCGCTCGCCGAGTGCCGCCAGAATGACCGGGATACCGATGAGCACCGTATTTCCGTAAATGGAGCCGAAGGCGGCCAGTATCCGGAATTCGAGCTCCTCGTGGCCGAGGTAACGGAACAGCACGATCGCGAGCACGAAACTCGTTCCGACACCGCCATAATACGCGGCGAAATAGCCGAGATCGATCTCGGAGGGCATCTCCTTGGTCGCAAGCGAATGGAACAGCATCACGGGGATCGCGAACCAGAAGACGAATTTCGCCAGAGCACCGCCGACATCCGCGTCGAACGCCGGGGAAAAGGTCGCAAGATAGCCGGCCGCGATCACCGCGAAAACCGGCAGGACAATGTCGGTGAGGATTTCCAAGAAACGGCCTCGCAACGATGCAGGGAAAGAGGATCGGGCATGCCGGTCCTCCGATACGGACCGGCAAGGCATACCCGCCTCACCCGGTTTTCCGCGCATTCCGCACCGCTTGCAACGGGCGCGTGGATCGGCATGGTAAAAGGCCCCCCGTATCGGGGGTGATCGGCGCCCAAACGAAGATTCTCCAGGGTTCATCCGGAACCGTCATGCATGGCAGATGCCATCAGTGGGAGGGGCACCCACCGTATCGGTCCAGCGCAGAACGACCGCGCAGCGGGCTGCGTTTGCCGATGCGGTCTTGCGTTGCGTCCGCTCCGTCGTCTATGCGGGCTGCGGTCCCGCAAATGCGAAGAGAGATGCCCATGATGCCTCCAGCCCTTTTGATGC
>JAGREZ010000263.1:9123-13496 GCA_020446285.1 Geminicoccaceae bacterium | reverse complement strand
TGCAGCAGGTCGTGGGCGGCGATGTTCCCTATCAGGTCTTTCTCATGCTGCCCTACCTTCTCAGCATTGCCGCTCTGGTTCTCATGTCCCGCCGCGCCGCCTGTCCGCGGGCACTCATGCGGGCCTATTTCAAGGGACAAAGGTGATATGAAACCCGATCTCGTCATCCGCTCCGCCAATCTCCCGACCGGCGAGGAGGGGATGGATATCGTCGTCGCCGATGGCCTCATCCAGGTCATCGGGCCGAATATCGAGACGGAGGGCGAAGAGGAGATCGACGCATCGGGCTGTCTCGTCAGTCCGCCCTTCGTCGACTGCCATTTCCACATGGACGCGACCCTGTCGCTCGGCCTGCCGAGACTGAACCGTTCGGGCACGCTGCTCGAGGGCATCGCTCTCTGGGGCGAACTCAAGCCGCTCCTGACCCACGAGGCGGTGATCGACCGCGCACTCACCTATTGTGACATGGCGATCGCGCAGGGCATCCAGGCGATCCGCAGCCATGTCGATATCTGCGACGACCGGCTGCTCGGCGTCGAGGCGCTGCTGGATGTCAAGGCGCGGATCGCACCCTGGCTGGACCTTCAGCTCGTCGCATTTCCGCAGGACGGCCTCTACCGCTCGGCCAATGCCCGCGCCAACCTCGTCCGCGCGCTCGATCTCGGCGTCGATGTCGTCGGCGGCATTCCCCACTTCGAGCGGACCATGGCCGAGGGCGCGCGCTCGGTCACCGACCTCTGCACGCTGGCCGCCGATCGTGGACTCATGGTGGACATGCATTGCGACGAGAGCGATGATCCCATGTCGCGGCACATCGAAACGCTGGCCTTCGAGTGCCAGCGCCTCGGCCTGCAGGGAAGGGTGGCCGGATCGCATCTAACCTCGATGCACTCGATGGACAATTACTATGTCTCCAAGCTCATTCCGCTGATCGCCGAAGCCGGCGTGGCGGCCATCGCCAACCCGCTCATCAATATCTGCATCCAGGGACGGCAGGATACCTATCCCAAGCGGCGCGGACATACCCGGATCGAGGAAATGAAGGCCGCCGGCATCACCGTCGCCTTCGGCCAGGATTGTGTGATGGATCCCTGGTACTCGCTGGGCTCCGGCGACATGCTCGATGTCGCGCACATGGCCGTTCATGTGGCGCAACGCACCTCGCTGGACGCGATGCGCGACTGCTTTCTTTCCGTGACCCGGTTTCCGGCGGAAGTGATGGGGCTTTCCTCCTATGGCCTGCGACCGGGTGCCGCGGCGCATCTCGTCATTCTCGACGCCGCCGATCCCGTGGAGGCGATCCGTCTGCGCGCCGCCCGGCTGAAGGTGCTTCGCGCCGGTCGCGTCGTCGCCGAATCGCCACCGCGGCGAAGCCGGCTGCATATCGACGGACGTCCGCGGGAAACGGCCTTCCGCCGTCCGGCCCATGCGTCAACCGGTGCTTCATCCCCATGGAAACGCGGATGAAAACGATGCGTTGTCAACAGGCTGTCAACGCGCTGTTAAGAATTTTCTAACTCCTCGCGGCTAGGGTCGGACGAGTGCCGGGCCCGTCCAGGCGGCAGGCATCGTCCGCCCGATCCGGAGGAATCATGGAATCGCTCGAAAACGACGAGGTGAACAGGGAGTTCGCCAACGATCTGGCGCTGCGCCGCTTCGCGTGGATCTTCGGCGCCATCCTGCTCGTGGCGCTCGGTTTTCCGCATGTCCTGTTTGCGGCGACGATCAGTTCCTTCCTGAGTTTCGCCGCCGGTATTCTGGCGACGATCGCACTCTTCTCGCGAGAACCGGTACTTGCTGGCCATCTGACACGCTGGGATGTCGCGGCGGCTCTCTATGCCGCCAGCATGTTTGCCGGATTTTTCGTGGACATCGAGGCCGTCAGGCTTTTCATTATGGAACAGCAGGCGCTCGCCAATTGATGGATTCGATAATTATCCACAGTCGTTGATCAGTTTCGACAACCGGAGTCCCGAAAAAACTGAAAACCCGCTTGGCTTTGACATCATTCTCTGTCATGTAGCGGGTTTGGTACGTGCGCCTGTGTGATTTCGTTAAGGCGTGCCGTCCGAACACAACAAAAACTGTTCGAAGTGCACTTGCCTGATGCTGCCTTACAGTAGAACCGATCTGGAACGTCTATTTGCGGATTCGATCTGGCGAAAGGCCGGGGATCTCGTACTCGAAGGCGCGGTCATCGACGTCAATGTCGAACGCGACGGAAAGTCCATAACCGGCCGGGTCAAGGGAGAGAAGCGAACGCCCTATCTGACCCGGATCAAGATCGCCAACGGACGTGGCGGGCGGGTGCGCCTGTCGAGCACCTGTACATGCCTCGTCCATTCCGAATGCGAACATGCGGCCGCCACGCTGATCGGCCTGCTCGACGAGACCGCGGCACCCGATCCCGAGGACGCGACGGTGGCGATCGATCCGGAGCTCGAAGCCTGGATCAGCGAGATCAACGGTGCCAGCCGCAACGGTGCTGCGCCGGGCAGCGCGGATGTCGTGCTCTATCTGCTCGAGCCGGCGCAGCGATCGTGGCGCGAGGCGGGGCTTGCCCAGCCAATCTCGGTGCTGACCGCCAAGGCCAAGCGCATGCGCTCGAACATCTACGGCCGCGAGCACCGGATCGCCGTGTCCAATCTCGTTGGCGATTCGCTGCCGCCCTATGTGGGGCTGGAGGATCAGGTCATCGGCCGCATGCTCGGCGGCGCGAATGTTCCGGGGCGCCGATTGTCCGGCCTTGCCGACAGTGTCCTGCTCGAACACATGATCGGGACCGGGCGTTGTCACTGGCGGAATGTACAGGGCGACGCCCTGCGGATGGTCGAGCCGCAGCGCGGTCATTTCTCGTGGAAGTTCGACAGCGACGGCCAGCAGCGGATCGTCTGCGAGCTCGATGATGACAGCGACGACACGATCATCATCGGCCTCGGCGAACCATGGTTCATCGATACGAGACACGCGACCTGCGGGCGGGTGGATACGGGCCTTGGCCAGTCGATCGCCGGACGGCTCGTCGCGGCACCGGCGGTGCCTCCGGCGGCTGCCACGATTGTGCGCCAGCGTCTGCAGCCCAGTGCCGAGAAGCTGCCGTTGCCCGAGCCGCTGCGTCAGCGCGAGCGGCTCGAGATCGCGCCCGTTCCGGTCCTGCACCTGCATTGTCCCTCGGTGGTCGTGGTGCGGGGTACCGGCTGGCGTCGCGAGGAGAGCGAGATCGACCTGCCGCTCGCCCGTCTGAGTTTCGATTATGCCGGGGCAAGGATCGGCTGGCAGAACGGCCGGACCGAGCTCAACCATGTCGCGGACAATCGCCTGCTGATGATCGCCCGTGATGCCCTTGGCGAGGTTCAGGCGGTGGAGCGGCTCAACGCCCTCGGCCTGCAGCCGCTGGGGCCGACCGGGCTCGGCCGTTTCGCGGCGGAGGATGTCCGGCAGGATTTCACTTTCGAGGAGGACGATGACGACGATGTCAGCGTCCGTTGGGTCGAATTCAATCATATCGATCTGCCGAAGCTCGAAAAGGACGGGTGGCAGATCGATTTCAGCGAGAACTATCCCTATCAGGTGGTGCTGGATCCCCCGCCATGGGATATCGAGATCAACGATTCCGGAACCGGCTGGTTTGAACTCGACCTCGGTATCGAGGTCGATGGCGAGCGTATTCCGTTGCTGCCCGTCCTGCTCGACCTGTTCGAGCGGGCGCCCGAGGAGATGACCCCGGCCGCGCTCGATGCCTATGGCGAGGAGCCGGTCTATGGAAACCTGCCCGACGGGCGCCTCCTGCCCATTCCGGCGGCGAGGCTGAAGGCCATGCTCGAGGCGCTGTACGAGCAGTTCTCCACCGGTTGTGCGCCGGACGACAAGGGACGGCTGCGGCTGCGTTCGGCCGATGTCTCGCGGCTCGCCTGCATGGACCGTTCGCTGACCGATGACGATGTCCGCTGGCATGGCGGCGAGCGTCTGCTCGAACTCAGTCGCAGATTGTCGGATCATTCCGGCATTCGCGAGATCGAGCCGCCCGCGGGCCTCGATGCGAAGCTTCGTCCCTACCAGCTTCAGGGCGTGAGCTGGCTGCAGTTTCTCGTCGAGACGGGTTTTTCCGGTGTGCTCGCCGATGACATGGGTCTGGGCAAGACGCTGCAGACGCTCACCCACCTGCTCGCGCTCAAGGAAAGCGGCGGTCTGGACAAGCCGGCGCTGGTGGTGGCGCCCACGAGCCTCATTCCCACATGGCGCAACGAAGCCAGGCGTTTCACTCCGTCGCTGCAGTTCACCGTCCTGCACGGCAACAATCGCGGCCATCTCTACAGCCGTCTCGACAAGGCCGAGGTCATTCTCACCAGCTACGCGCTGATGCTGCGTGATCG
>JAGREZ010000263.1:0-9059 GCA_020446285.1 Geminicoccaceae bacterium | reverse complement strand
CCGACGACCAAGCTTGCCAGGGTGGCGTGCGAGATCGAGGCCGATTCCCGTCTCGCCCTGTCGGGCACGCCCATGGAAAACCATCTGGGCGAGCTCTGGTCGGTGTTCCAGTTCCTGATGCCCGGTTTCCTCGGCGAGCGCGAACTCTTCCGCAAGACCTTCCGCAATCCCATCGAGAAGGATGGAGATACCGACCGGCAGGGGCTGCTCGCCAATCGCGTCCGTCCGTTCCTCATGCGCCGCACCAAGGAACAGGTAGCCTCCGAACTGCCGCCGAAGAGCGAGTTCGTGCGCGAGATCGAGCTCAGCGACGAGCAGCGCGATCTTTACGAGAGCGTGCGTCTGGCCATGCACACGCGCATCCGCGACGAGATCAAGGAACGTGGGCTCGCGCGCAGCAATATCGCCATTCTCGAAGCCCTGCTCAAGCTGCGCCAGATCTGCTGCGATCCGCGCCTGCTCAAGAATGGCGCGGATGGCAGGGAATCGCCGGGTGCGGGCATCGGTTCGGCCAAGTTCGAACTCCTGCTTTCCATGCTCGACGGCATGGTCGAGAATGGCCGGCGGGTCATCATCTTCTCGCAGTTCGTCGAGATGCTCGAGCTGATCGAATCCGGCCTGAAGAAGCACAAGCTCGGCTATACCATGCTCACCGGCCGTACCCGCGACCGCGAGACGCCGGTCAAGCGGTTCCAGGAAGGCGGCGTGCCGATCTTCCTCATCAGCCTCAAGGCCGGCGGCACCGGCCTTACGCTCACCCGCGCCGATACGGTCATCCACTACGATCCCTGGTGGAATCCGGCGGTCGAGGCGCAGGCCACCGACCGCGCACACCGGATCGGCCAGGACAAGCAGGTGTTCGTCTACAAGCTGGTCGCCAGTGGCACCGTCGAGGAAAAGATGCTCGAACTGCAGGATCGCAAGAGGGCGCTGGTCCAAGGCATCATGGGCGGTGTCAAGAGCAGCCTGAACTTCACAGAAGAGGATGTCGAGGCGCTGTTCGCTCCCTTGCCGGGCTGATTTATCGCATGCGAATACTTGATTTTGTAAGGCGGCGCCCAACGTTTCGGATAGAATGACCGCAGGTCGGAATTGCCGGGAACTGCCGCCATGAAGCGTGCGCCCTTGCTCGCCAGGATCCTTTTGCCCCTCGCCGTGATCGCCATTGCCGTGGGCGGTGCGGGGTATCTGCAGGCGACCCGTCCGCTGGTCCAGCCCGAGCCGGTAATCGAGCAGATATTCGCGGTCCGCACCGCACCGGTGTCGTTCAGCCGGCACCAGCCGCGGCTCGAGCTCTTCGGCGAACTGGTCGCAGCGCGCGAGGCGGTCCTGCAATCTCCCGTCGAGGGACGGGTGATCGAGATGTCGCCGGCGCTGGTCGAGGGCGGGGCCGTCCGCAGGGACGAGGTTCTCCTGCGTCTCGATCCGTTCGACCATGAGACCAGAAAGCGTGAATTGCAGGCCAGTCTCGTCCAGCAGGAGGCGCGGCTGGTCGAACTCGAACTCACTGCGGCCGCCGACAGGGACCTTCTCGCCCTCAATGACGAGCGTCTCGCCATAGCCCGCCGCGAACTCGATCGTCAGCAGAAGCTCAGATCCAGCAGTTTCTCCTCGACCAAGAATCTCGACGATTCGCGCATGAAGGTGACGGCCGAGGAAACCACCCGTCGTCAGCGCGAGCGCGAGATCGCCGCCGCCGCCGCGAGAATCGACCAGCAGAAGGCCGCCATCGACCAGTTGCGGCTGTCGCTCGGGCGGGTCGAGCGGGACATTGCCGAGACGGTCGTGCGCGCGCCTTTCGATGGACTGGTCGAGCGGGTGGATGTGGCGCTCGGCAAGGAGCTGCGGGCCTACGACCAGCTGGCGACGCTGATCGACGCGGGTTCGATCGAGATTCATTTCACTCTCGACGATGCCGATTTCGGCCGGCTCTGGCAGGATGGGCTCGTCGGTCGAACGATCGATGCGACATGGACACTTGGCGATCAGGCCTTTGCGCTCGAGGGCCGGGTCTCGCGGATCGGCAGCCGGGTGCAGGCCAGCCGCGGCGGCGTCGGTGTCTTTGCCGAAATCACCGGAAATCCGCATTCGGCTCCGCTTCGCCCCGGTGCGTTCCTGACCATCGGGATGGATGACCGGGCTTATGAGAATGTGGCGATGTTGCCGCGTTCGGCACTCTTCGATCCGGCGCGGGTCTATGGCGTCGTCGACAGCCGCCTCGTCGGCTTCGATGTCGAGATCGTCGACCGGGGCGCGACGGACGTGCTCGTGCGCGGCGAGCTTGCCGAGGGGCTGCCGGTGGTGACAACCAGGCTCGCCGAGATCGCCTCGGGCCTCAAGGTCGAGATGGTACCCTGAGCGGCGCATCGCGCGAGACCGGAGACGGGCCCGGCGTTGCCGGCGGCGGCATCGTCGGGATGTTCGCTCGTCACCGCACCGCCGGCAATCTCCTGATGATCGCCATGCTGCTCGTCGGGCTGGTGGCGCTCGCCAAGCTCAAGCGGCAGTTCTTTCCGGATTTCGGCATCGATGTCGTCACGGTCAATGTCGCCTGGCCGGGCGCCACCGCACAGGATGTCGAGGGGACGATCATTCAGGCGATCGAGCCGGAGGTGCGCTTTCTCGCCAATGTCAAGCGGGTGAACGCCACGGCCGCCGAAGGTCTCGCCATCGTCTCGGTCGAGATGGAATCGGGCAGCGACATGCAGGAGGCGCACTCCGATGTCGAACAGGCAGTGAGCCAGATCACGACATTGCCCGAGGACAGCGAGCGCCCGGTCGTCCGCCGGGTGGTGCGCTACGATACCATATCGAGGCTGGTGCTCTCGGGGCCCTATGACGAGGCCACGCTGAAGTCATACGCGAAATCCATGCGCGAGGATCTCCTGCGCGACGGGATCGATCGCGTGACGCTGTTCGGTTCACGCGACGAGTTCATCACCGTCGAGATTTCGCCAGCAATCCTGCGCCAGCTCGATCTGACGCCGTCGTCGGTCGCGACGATCATCCGGCAAAGCTCGCAGGACGTGCCCGCCGGTGATGTCGAGGGACCCGTGGAACTGCAGCCGCGCGCGCTCGGTCTTGCCGAAACCGCACGGGAGGTTGCCGCCATCCCGGTTCTCGCCGAGTCCGACGGGCGGCGCCTGCTGCTCGGTGGGATCGCCCGGATCGAGGATGATTTCGACAGTGACGAGCCTGAGGGCAGGCGTTCCAACGAACGGGCGATCGAGCTGCATGTCCAGCGTTCCCTGAGTTCGGACGCGCTCGAGGTTTCGGCGATCCTCGACGACTATCTCGCCGGATACCATGCACACTATCCGGCCGATCTCGTCGTCGAACGGTTCGACATCATGTCCGATCTGATCGAGGGCCGCATCTTCCTGCTTCTCGAAAACGGTGCGAGCGGGCTCGTGCTGGTACTGGCGGTGCTGTTCCTGTTCCTCAATGCCAGGGTGGCATTCTGGGTGGCGATGGGGATTCCCGTCTCGCTTGCGGCCATGCTCGCCGTGCTCTGGCTGTTCGGCATGTCGATCAACATGATCAGCCTGTTCGCCATGCTGCTCGCCATCGGCATCGTCGTCGACGACGCCATCGTCGTGGGCGAACATGCGACTTCCCTGCGCGAACGCGGCATGTCCGCGGAAGGGGCGGCCGAACTCGGCGCACTCAGGATGATGGCGCCCGTCACCAGTGCTACGCTCACGACCATCGCCGCCTTCCTGCCGCTCATGGTGATCGGCGACATCATCGGCGACATCATCCGCGAGATCCCGGTCGTCGTCATATTCGTACTGCTCGCGAGTCTCGTCGAATGCCTGCTCGTCCTGCCGACGCACATGCGTCTCGCCCTTCGCCATCAGCAGACGGTCGAGAGCGGTTTTCGCAAACGCTTCAATGACGGGTTCCAGCGTTTTCGCGAACGCACCTTCCGCGTCCTTCTCGAACGGGCCATCGCCTGGCGCTATGTCACCGTTGCGGTCGCCATTGGCGCGCTCATCATCGCCATCGGCCTCATGGCCAGTGGCCGGGTGCCGTTCGTCTTCTTCGACGGACCCGAAGCCGACCGGATCGAGGCCAATCTTTCCATGGCACCCGGAACGTCGCGCATGCAGACCGTCGGGGCGCTGGAGGTGATCGACAGGGCCCTGCGGGAGGCAGCCGCGGAAAGTTCGGCGATGGGCGAGGACGTGATCGTCATGAGCCTCGCGCGGATCGGCGAGGCGGTCAGCGAAGTTCCGGGCGTACCGCAATCCACCGGCAACAATGTCGGCGGGCTCGATATCGAGATCGTTTCCTCCGATCTCCGCGACGTGCGCACAATCGAGCTGATCGAGGCCTGGCGCCGGAAGCTGCCGCCGATTGCCGGTCTCGACACGCTGACCATCAAGGAACGGCGCGGCGGACCGCCCGGACGCGAGCTGGACATCCGCCTGCGCGGGGACATCGACATAGCAAGGCTCAAGGATGCGGCACTCGAGCTTCGCGCCATCGTCGAGCGGCTTCCGGGCGTGAGCCAGCTTGAGGACGATCTCGCCTATGGCAAGGAGGAGGTTCTCGTCGAACTCCTTCCGCGCGGCGAGGCCATGGGTTTCACCACCGAGAGTGTCGGCCGGCAGCTGCGGGACGCGTTCGAGGGGGCCGTTGCCCGGCGCTTCGCGCGGGGTGACGAGGAGGTGGAGATCAAGGTGCGTTTCGACGCGGAGGCCCGTGCCGATCCGACGCTCGGGCGTTTTCTGCTGCGCAGCCCTTCCGGCGAGGAAGTGGCGCTCGGCGAGGTCGCGAGCCTGCGCGACGAGCGCGGCTTCTCACGGATCCAGCGCCGGGACGGGTTGCGGGAGGTGGCGGTCACGGGTGAGCTGGACGAGGCACTCATTCGCCTCGAACAGGTGCGTGAGGCCATCGACGGCGATGTCGCGGAGCTGGCACGGCGATACGGTCTGGACGTCTATCATGCGGGACGCGCCGAGGAACAGTCGAACACGCTCGCCGACATCCGCCTCGGGGCGATCGTCGGCCTGACGCTCATCTATATCATTCTCGCCTGGGTCTTCGGCAGTTTCTCGCGGCCGGTGGCGGTGATGCTGGTCATACCCTTCGGTCTCGTCGGCGCCGTGGCCGGTCATCTCGTCATGGGCTTCAACATGTCGATCCTGAGCCTCGTGACCCTGCTCGGGCTTTCCGGCATTCTCGTCAATGACAGCATCATCCTCGTCTCGACCATCGACGAGAAACTCGCCGACGGCGGCGATCCGCATTCGGCGATCATCGAGGGCACGCTCGACCGCTTCCGCGCTGTCCTGCTCACCTCGCTCACCACCATCGGCGGCCTCGCCCCGCTTCTGTTCGAGACGAGTTTTCAGGCACTGTTCCTGCAGCCCATGGCGGTCACGCTCTGCTTCGGTCTCGCGGTGACGACGTTTCTCGTCCTGCTGCTCGTCCCGAGCCTCGTCGCGGTTCAGCTCGATATCGCCCGGCTGGTCGATCGCCTGAAGGGACGCGTCGCGACAACGGCCCCGGTCTGAGGCGACCTTCGGAGAACCCCGAAACCCGATTGTCGGAAATTCAGCCGGTCGTGCGGACCTCGACGCGGCGGTTGGCTCCGCTCGCCGGATTGGCCGGATCCGCCAGCATCTCCTCGCCGTGACCGATCCAGTCCAGCCGGTTGCGGTCGATGCCCTTGTCGAGGAGATAGTCCACCACGGATGCGGCGCGTTTTTCCGACAATTGCTGATTGTAGCCGGCACTGCCGCTTGCATCCGTGTGGCCGCCGATCTCGAAGCGCAGGCCGGAGAGCTGGTCCATCTGCATGGCTCTGGCCAGTTCGTTCAGGGTCGCCCTCGAATCGGCCGTGAGCGCGAACGAGTTGATCTCGAAATTCACGCGCAGGTCGGGGACCACGCCGCTGCCGGTCGTGCCCGGTTCGATACCGCTGCCGGCGGTGAGGCCGCGCGTGCGGATCTGCTGTTGCGGTTGCAGGATGCGGGCGAGTTCCTCCGCGCTGAACACCGGGTTGCCGGTTTCGGGCGGTGCGCCGCCGTTCGAGAGGATGCGGGCGAGTTCCTCGGCCGTGTAGCTCGGCGCCTGCTGGGCGAACGCGGCGGTGCTGGCGAGAATGAGGCCCGTGGCGACAATCAGCGATGTGCACGATCGTTTCATTGTACAGCTCCCGATTTGCGAGCGTTCTCTCGTTCGACGAGGCAAGGATACAGGAACCGGTGAGTTTCCGGCAATGCAGTCCGGAGGTACCCGGACGGCTCAGGCAATGCCTCGCGCGCCGATCTGCTTTCAGGTAACGGTCCGAACATTTTGCGGCGGTTCCCGTTTTCGTGGCTGCGATCTTTATCACAGGGCAATGACTGACAAGTCTGGATGTCTGATCTATCGTCGGGCAGACGTCGCGATGGATCATGAAGGATACCAGACAAGGTCGGGAGAGTTCCTTGGGAACGGTCAGTCGATCGGACGGATCATGAGTGGCGCCGGGCAGCGCCGCTGGCGCAGTGCCGCCCGGACGCATGTCGGGCTGGTGCGCCGGCATAACGAGGATTGTTTCGTCGAGCGTGCGGAGGACGGGCTGTTCGCCGTTGCCGACGGCATGGGCGGGCTCAGCCGTGGTGATCGTGCGAGCGGGCTCGTCCGCGAGAGGCTGGAGCTGGTCGGTCTGCCGCCGGATCTGGAAGGTTCCGTCGACCGGATCGAGGAAACGATCGCCGATGTCAATGCGCGGTTGCTCGCCGAGCGCGCGGGCGGGCGCATCATGGGCAGCACGGTCGTCGCGATCGTCCTGCGCGGTGAGCGTTTCGCCTGTATATGGGCCGGTGACAGCCGTCTCTACCGCTCGGGTGATGGCGGATTCGACCAGCTCACGCGCGATCACAGCGTCGTTGCCGAGCTGGTCGCGGCGGGCAGCATCAGCGAGGAGGCGGCACGCCACCACCCGCTTTCGAACAGGATCACCCGCGCGGTCGGCGTCGAGCGGCGGGTCGAGCTGGAGACTTTCGAGGGCGTGCTCCGCCGGGGCGACCGTCTGCTGCTGTGCAGCGACGGATTGTCGGGCTTCGTCGATTCCGCCGGGATGGCGCGGCTGGTCCGTGACGGGACACTCGACGAGGCGGCGGACAATCTCGTCCAGGCGGCGCTCGATGGCGGCGGGCGCGACAATATCACCGTCCTTCTTGTCGAAATTCCGGAATGAGACGAACATGATCAGGCGATCGAATACGGGAAATGCCGATGCAGCCCGGGGATAGGATTGGACGATACGAGCTGGTTGAACAGCTTGGCGAGGGGGCCATGTCGGTGGTCTGGCTGGCCAGCGATCCGTTGCTGGAACGCCGGCTCGCGATCAAGGTCCTGCGTCCGGAGGCGCGGCACGACCGCCAGTATGTGGAACGCTTCCTCGAGGATGCGCGGGCCGCGGCCCGCCTCAATCATCCCAATATCGTGCGGGTCGTCGACGTCGACAACAGTGCCGACGCGCCCTGCATCATCATGGAGGTGGTCGACGGACCGTCACTCGAGGCATGGCTCGAAGGGGCCGGCCGGGTGGAGACCGGCACGGCCTCGGCGATCGCCCGCGACATCGCCTCGGCACTCGCGGCGGCCCATGCCGCGGGCATCGTCCACCGTGACATCAAGCCGTCCAACGTGCTGCTCGACGGGCAGACCCTGCAGGCGCGGCTCACCGATTTCGGCGCGGCCAAGCGCGAGGAGCGGACGACCGACACCGAGCTCACCACCCACGGCCAGCTCATCGGCACACCGCGCTACATGGCGCCCGAACAGATCAACGGCGACCCCGTCTCGCCGCGCACCGATCTTTTCGCCCTCGGTGCGACACTTTTCGAGATGCTCGCGGGAAGACCGGCCTTCGACGCGCGCAACCGGGAACTTCTCTTCCGCGCCATCCTGATCGACCCGACACCGGACATTTCGGCCGTTCGCGACGATGTGCCCGCCGGGCTCGCAGCGCTTGTCGTGGAATTGCTGTCGCGATCAGTCGAGGACCGTCCGCAGAGTGCCGCCGATGTGGCGTCGAGGCTCGGGGCATTTACGGGCCCGGAACAGCAATCCGCGCACGAACCGGCAGATGCCGGGGTGATGGCTGCGGCAGCATCCCCGCCGGTCGAGGCACCGAAGCGGGAAATGCCGCCGCCCGTGATCGGCACGAAGGTGGAGACGAGGCCGGCGCGATCCGGCCGCGCGGGCAGGATGGCATTCGGTGCGGGCCTTCTTGCGATCATGGCCGGTGCCGCATGGTGGCTGATGCAGCCGCCGGGCGAACCGGTGATCGAACCCGAGCAGCCGGCCATCGCCGATGCAACGGCGACGGGTCCCGGATCCGAACCTGCGCCGGAGCCGACACCTGCCCCGGAGCCCGAACCGGCCCCGGAGCCCGAGCCTGCACCTGCGCCCGAGCCTGCCCCGGAACCCGAACCGGCACCGGAACCGACACCTGCGCCGGAGCCCGAGCCTGCCCCGACGCCCGAACCGGCACCGGAGCCCGAGCCTGCCCCGGAGCCCGAACCGGCGCCTGCGCCGGAACCTGTCAGGCTGGGCGGGGCGGAACAGCTTGGTTGTGGCGAAGGTGTCGGATGTCTTGCGGCCGCGTCGATCCTCGACCGGCTCGGCGCGAATGCTGCCGGCGAGATCGGTGTTGCCACCAACCGGCCGGACGGCATCTGGCTGGAAGGCGATTATATCGTGATCGAGGCGATCGCGCCGGGCGATCTCGGCGGCTGGATGTATGTCGATGTCCTGACCGACGCCGGTGAAGCCTATCACCTCCTGCCCGAGACGATGACCCCTGACAATCGCATCGAGGCGGGCGGACGGGTCCGGATCGGCGTCGAGGAAGCCGGACGCGCTCCCGGTGTGCGTCACTGGCAGGCGGCGGAGCCGTTCGGCGAGGCCTACCTTGTGGTGCTTCTCGCCGATCGTCCGCTCCACGAGGATCTACGGGAGGTTGCGGAACCTCTGGATCAATTTGTCGGAGATTTTTCTGAATCGATAAGTAATATCGAAGATTGGACATTTGCGGTTTCTGTCGTTCCGATCGA
>JAGREZ010000262.1 GCA_020446285.1 Geminicoccaceae bacterium | reverse complement strand
TCGACTACGGCAACAATATCCGCCAGATGGCCCTTGAAATGGGCCTCAGGAACGCTTTCGAATTTCCGGGCTTCGTGCCGGCCTATATCCGTCCACTCTTCTGTCGCGGCATCGGCCCGTTTCGCTGGTGTGCGCTCTCGGGCGATCCGGAAGATATCTACCGGACCGATGCGAAGGTGAAGGAACTGGTGGACGATCCGCACCTGCACAACTGGCTCGACATGGCCCGCGAGCGCATCGCCTTTCAGGGCCTGCCGGCGCGGATCTGCTGGGTGGGGCTCGGTGTCAGGCACAGGCTCGGGCTTGCCTTCAACGAGATGGTCAGATCGGGTGAATTGTCCGCACCCGTCGTGATTGGCCGCGATCATCTCGATTCGGGCTCGGTCGCCTCGCCCAATCGCGAGACCGAGGCGATGAAGGACGGGTCCGATGCCGTCTCCGACTGGCCGCTCCTGAACGCGCTGCTGAACTGCGCATCCGGTGCAACATGGGTGTCGCTGCATCATGGCGGCGGTGTGGGCATGGGCTTCTCGCAGCATTCGGGGATGGTGATCTGCTGCGATGGCAGCGATGATGCGGCAAGGCGCATCGAGCGGGTTCTCTGGAACGACCCGGCGACGGGTGTCATGCGCCACGCGGATGCCGGTTACGATATTGCACTGGATTGCGCGAGGGAGCACGGGCTTCGGCTGCCCGGCATTCTCGGCGAGTGATCGAGCTTCTGGTCAATGTAGGAGGAGACCGACGATGAAGAGACGCGCATTCATGACCACGGGTGCGGTAGCCGCCACGACGGCCGCGAGCCAGTTTCCGGCACCGGCGATCGCCCAGGACAAGCGCATGTGGAACATGGTCACCGCCTGGCCGAAGAATCTGCCGGGTCCGGGTGTCGCCGCCCAGATGCTCGCCGACCGCATCACCACGCTTTCCGGCGGACGCATCGAAGTGAAGCTGCATGCGGCGGGTGAGCTCGTTCCGGGCAATGGCGTGTTCGACGCCGTCTCGGAAGGCACGGCCGATCTCTATCATGCCGTGCCCGCCTACTGGGGCTCCAAGTCCAGGGGCATTCTCCTTTTCGGTTCACAGCCCTTCGGCCTTCGCGCGGACGAGCAGTTCGGCTGGCTGGCGCATGGCGGCGGTCAGGAACTCTATGACGAGATGTACGGCCAGTTCGGTCTCAAGCCGTTTCTCTGTGGCAATAGCGGGCCGCAATGGCAGGGCTGGTTCAGAAACGAAATCAATTCCGTGGACGATCTCAAGGGCCTGAAGTTCCGCACCACCGGTCTTGCCTCGGAGATGTGTGCGAGACTGGGCATGGCCGTGCAGGCCATGGGCGGTCGTGACATGTTCCAGGCGTTGCAGTCCGGCGCGCTGGATGCGGGCGAGTTCATCGGTCCCTGGACCGACAGCGCCCTCGGCTTCTATCAGGTTGCGAAAAACTATTACTGGCCTGGTGTCGGCGAGCCATCCTCCGCCGAAGAGTGCGCGGTCAATGCCAGTGCCTATGACGATCTGCCGGACGATCTCAGGCAGGCCGTCGCATTTGCCTGCGAAAGCCTCTACAATCCGGTCCTGACGGAATACGAGACCAGACACGCCCAGGCATTGCAGCAGCTCGTCGCCGAGCAGGGCGTGCAGGTCAGGAAACTGCCTGACGATGTCGTCAAGGCCATGGCGGCTGCCGCCGACGAGGTCATCGGCGAGCTGCGCGAGGACAGCGACCCGCTGGTGAAGAAGATTACCGAAAGCTTCATTGCCTATCGCGATCTTGTCGGCGGCTACATGGTCTATGCCGACAATGGCCAGATGAATGCGCGTGCGATGGTGCGGGGCTACTGACCGTTCCATCTCCAGGGAGCTGAAGCACTGGAACGACTGGCGGAGTTGCTCGACAGTGTGAACCGGCGGACCGGCATGATCGTGCGCTGGCTGGCGCTCGTCATGGTTCTGGTCCAGTTCACCATCGTGCTGCTTCGCTACGTCTTCGGCTTCAGCTCCATCGCTCTCAACGAGAGCGTTCTCTATCTCCACGCGGCCCTGTTCATGCTCGGCGCCGGCTTCACGCTGCTGGTGGACGGGCATGTCAGGGTCGACATCTTCCACGCACGGGCGAGTGCGCGCGGCAAGGCGCTCATCGACCTGTTCGGCCATCTCTTCATGCTGCTGCCGTCGATGGCAGCACTCTTCTGGTTCTCGTTGCCCTCCGTCATCAATTCCTGGTCCATTCTCGAAGGTGCCATCTCGGTAGGCGGCATTCCGGCGGTCTTCGCGCTGAAGACGCTCATTCCGGTCTTCTGTCTCCTGCTCATCGTGCAATCGGTGGCATGCGTGCTGCACCGGCTGCTGGAGCTTCGCAACCGCGCATGATCGAATATCTCGACCTTCTCATGTTCGCGGCGCTGATGGGCTGCATCCTGCTCGGCTTTCCGGTCGCCTTCTCGATTTCCGGTGTGGCGGTGGCTTTCGCCTTTGCGGGACATGCAACCGGCCAGATGAATCTCGGCCTTCTGGGGGCGTTGGGCCAGCGGGTCTATGGCACGCTCACCAATGACGTGCTGATCGCCATTCCACTCTTCGTGGTGATGGGGGTCATCCTCGAAAAGAGCCGCATCGCCGAGGAACTTCTGGATACGATGGGCCGCCTCTTCGGTCAGCTGCGCGGCGGGCTCGGCATCTCGGTCGTGCTCGTCGGAGCATTGCTCGCCGCTTCCACCGGCATCGTCGGCGCCACCGTCACCGCCATGGGGCTCATCGCCCTGCCGAGCATGCTCAAGACCGGCTATGACCCGCGCCCGGCTTGCGGACTTGTCTGCACCGCCGGCACGCTCGGCCAGATCATCCCGCCCTCGACCCTGCTGATCATCCTCTCCGATGTGATGTCCTCGGCCTATCAGCAGGCACAATATGCCCAGGGCAAGTTCACGATCCAGACAATCTCGGTCGGCCAGATCTTCGCCGGTGCGCTGATGCCGGGCCTGACCCTTGTCATCATCTACATCGTCTACATTCTCCTGCGCGGCTGGATCCGTCCGGATGACATGCCGCCGTCCGCCGCCGATTCCGGGCGGCCGTCCGCCGGCGAGATCCGGGGCGCCATCCTGCCACCGGTCATGCTCATCATCGCCGTGCTCGGGGCCATTCTGGGGGGCATTGCCACGCCCACCGAAGCCGCTTCGGTGGGTGCCGTCGGCGCCATCCTGATGGCCGGCTTGCGGCTGGGCGCGTCCCGTCGGCTTCTCGTCGCGGGCGTGCTCTGTCTCGTCGCACTCGGGATCTTCGCCGGCATGGCGCCCGTACGCTTCCAGCGCAGCGATATCACATCGAACGAGCTCTGGCTCGGGTCGGCCTATGTCATTGCGGCCATCATCGGGATCGTCGCGGTCCTCGCGGCGCTGCGTCGGGCCGCGCGTCGCGATGTGCTCGCTCCGGCCATGACCTCGACACTGGTCATCACATCGATGATCTTTGCCACCATCATCGCCGCCAGCATGTTTTCGCTCGTCTTCATCGGACTGGGAGGAGAGGAGAGGGTTGCGGGCATTCTCGAAGCCATGCCCGGCGGGCCGGACGGTGCGCTGTTCTTCTGCATGGCGCTCATCTTCATCCTCGGCTTCTTCCTCGATTTCGTCGAGATCACCGTCATTCTCCTGCCACTGATAGCGCCGCCGCTCATCCTCATGGGACATGATCCGGTGTGGCTCTCGATCCTCATCGCGATCAACCTCCAGACGAGCTTTCTCACCCCACCCTTCGGTTTCTCGCTCTTCTACCTGCGCGGAGCGGCGCCGAAGGAGATCACCACGGGACAGATCTATCAGGGGGTGGCACCCTTCATCCTCCTGCAGATCGTCGCCATCAGCGTCATCTGGCTGATACCGTCGATCGCCACCTGGCTGCCCTCGGCAATCTACTGAGGGTGTCCTGCCGGAAACGCTGACCACCGGCTCCTTCGCCCGTCACCACAATCTATGCACCCGTCGCACTTGAATAATCAAAACAGACATCATATGATGATAGAAACGATGCGAGACGGTGATGAGAACAACAGTGAATCTGGATGACGCACTTCTTGAAAAAGCCTCCATGCTCAGTGGAGTATCCGAGCGCGGTGTATTGCTCAAAGAGGCGCTGAAGGCATTGATTGAACGCGAAAGCGCGCGTCGTCTGGCTTTGCTGGGCGGTACTGAACCCGGGACGGAAGCGGCGCCGAGACGACGCCCGAAATGATTCTTGTCGATACCTCGATCTGGATCGATCATCTTCGATACGGCAATGCCGCGCTTGCCGGATTGTTGAACGCTGGCCAAGTGCTGGCGCATCCGTTTGTGACAGGCGAGATTGCATTGGGATCGTTGAAGTCGCGTGCCGACATTCTCAATCTGTTGGATGATTTGCCGGCCGTGACGGTGGCGTCTACAGCCGAGGTTCGCGCTCTTGTTGATGATCGACGGCTCTATTCGCGCGGCATTGGGTATGTCGACATCAATCTCATTGCATCCTGTCTGCTCGAACCAGGAAGCAGGATCTGGACCGGTGACAACAGACTGAGTACCTTGGCTAGCGAACTTTCAATCAGATTTGAACCGGCAGTGAATTGAATGGCAAAGGGACACCATGGAAAGGTATCAAGAATATAACGCGCTGTTTTCCATGGACATTTTTACTTCTCGTTCTTGATCTTCTCGTTCGCATACCTTCGAAAAGCAGCGGCCGGACCCTCGCTCACCATCCATGTCGCCAGACCGGTGCCGTTGACCGAGCACCGGGCAACACGGCGGTCGTACTGATCGACGGTCACCTCAGTGCATGTCATCGGTTGACCACCGACCCACTCCGCAGACGATCCCCGCCCCGCATTCCGGACAATGAGGGATGCCGCCAACTTGCGCTTCGGGCCATGTTCGAAGAAGGATAGGGGATCGACCGTTGACCGGAGTGCCGGCCCGTCCATGCCTGATGTCCTGATTTTCGCCATTGGCGCACTTGCATTCATGCTGGCGACCCTCAGCCTGCTCGATTCGCTGGCCGCCCGGTTGCAGGCGCCATTGCCCATTCTCGCCAGCGTCACCGGGCTCATGCTCGGCGGCGGTGCCATCTTCGTTGATCTGGGTTCGGCAGGATGGATGCTGGATACCTACGATCTCTGGTTCATCAGCGAACTGGCGCTGACGCCGGACAGCGTGGTCGTGCTGTTCCTGCCGCCGCTCCTGCTCGAGGTCACGCTTGGCGTCGATGTGCGCAAGCTTCGGGCCGATACGGTGGTCGTGGCGGTCATGGCGATCCTCGCGGTTCTCGCCGCGACGGCCTTCGTCGGTGGTACGCTCGCGCTGGTGGCCGGTCTGCCGCTGGTCGCCTGTCTCCTGCTCGGGGCGACCATCTCGACCACCGATCCGGCGGCCGTCGTGTCGATCTTCCGCCGGATCGGCGCGCCAAGACGCCTGCTCATCGTGCTCGAGGGCGAGAGCCTGCTCAACGATGCCGCCGCCATCGCCCTGTTCGTCCTGCTCATCGACATCCTCCAGACCGGCAGCGAACCGGGTTTTGCCGGCGCGGCATCGAGCTTTGCCTGGCTGTTTGTCATGGGGGCTCTTGCCGGCACTGCCGTTGGTGCCGTCGCCTCGAGGCTCATGGGCTGGATGCTCGGCAGCTTTCTCGCGCAGAGTTCACTCATTCTCGCGACAGCCTACGCCTCCTTTCTCGCCGCCGAACTCGTTTTCGGTGCATCGGGTGTCGTGTCGGTGGTCTCCGCCGGACTGACGCTCACCGTCAGCGGTGTCAGCCGCGTTTCCAACGAGGACTGGCAGGCGACCCGGACGGTCTGGGCACAGATCGGCTACTGGTCGAACGGTCTCATCATTCTCATTGCCGCCGCCCTCGCTCCGGGGCTGCTGGTCAAGCTGGAACCGCTCGATGTTCTGCTCGTGCTCGTGGCGGTCGCCGCCGCCTTCACCAGTCGCGCGTTCATCCTCTTCATTCTTCTGCCGCTGCTGGATCTGGCCGGCCTGTCGTCGCCCATAGTCGGCCGGCAGAAGGTGCTGATCTGGTGGGGCGGGATCCGTGGTGCGGTAACCATCCTGCTCGCGCTCAGCCTTGCCACGAGTTCGGCCCTGCCGGATGGTCTCGGCGCGCGGCTGGCCGCGATCGGCGCCGGCTTCGTGCTCTTCACCCTGCTCGTCAATGGCAGCACGCTGGCGCTTGTCACGCGCCTTCTCGGTCTTGACCGCCTGTCTGCAAGCGATGCCGCCCTGCGCGCGGAACTCATCCTTCGGACCATGCAGGAAGGTGTCGATCATGTGAACGAACTCGCCGCCGAGCACGGACTGTCGGCGGAGATCTTCGAACCGGTCCGCGAGGGCTACGAACAGCGTCTTGCGACCTTCCGCGCGGCGCACGGCTTCGACCGCCCCGGTTTCGGCGACCGGTTGCGCACGGGCCTCGTCATCCTCGCCAATCAGGAGCGGCGCATCGTCCGCCAGCATTACGATGCGGGTGTCATCGGCCGAAACGCCATGCGCAGCATGCAGCGTGCCGCCGAGTCACTCGGCGATGCCGCTCTCGTCGACGGGCGCAGCGGTTACGCGCTCGAAGCGAACCGCCATCTCGCCCATTCGAAGATGTTTCATGTGGCAGCACCGCTGCAACGGTACATGCACATCGACGGTCTCATGTCACGGCTCCTGGCACGGCGTTTCCACATGGTCTTCGAATGGCAGCTCGTGCTCCGCGATCTGCACAAGTTCACCGTCTGGCGCATGGAGGGACTTGTGGGCAGTGACGCGTGCGACCGGCTCGTGGAACTGATCGAACAGCGCGAAGAGGATGTCCATCGCGCCCTGCATTACCTCGAACTGCAATATCCGAACTATGCGGACGGTCTCAGGCGGGCATTCGTCTCGCGCGCCGCGCTCCGCTGGGAAGCTGCCCGCTATGACAAGTTTCTCACCGAGGCGATCATCAGCGTGGATCTGCATCGAAGCCTCAAGGCCGATCTCGACCGCCGCGTCGCCGCGACCTATCGCCCGCCACCGCTCGATGCACGCTTCGATCGCGCCGGACTCGTCGACACCCTGCCGCTCCTTCGAGGCCTCGGGGAAAAGGAACGCAGGCAGATCATCAAGGCCACGCGGGTCGCGAGTGCCGTTCCGGGCGATATCGTGATCGCGCGCGGTGCACGCGATGTCGCCGCATGTTTCGTCGCCAGCGGCGCACTGGAAATGACCGATGGCGAGTCCAGCGAAACTCTTGGTAGCGGAACGTATTTCGGCGAAACCTGCCTGCTGCGACCGACCAGACGGCGAACGACGGATGTCGTGGCGCTCGGCTTCTGCCAGCTGCTCGTTCTCCATCGGGACGAGTTCCGCAAACTGTGCGGCACAAGTCCGGGTCTCCGCCAACGCATCGAGGACGTGACGAAAGCGGCGTGCTGAACAAGAACGAATGGCCGTTCCAATCGACGGTCGAAGGCGCACCTTCGTCCGTCCGGCCCATACCAGTGCATCGATCCAGACAGATCATACTGATCCGACTGGATAAATTGATGCAAAAACAAGGA
>JAGREZ010000261.1:6093-7792 GCA_020446285.1 Geminicoccaceae bacterium | reverse complement strand
GAGGCGGAACTGGCCTCGCTGACACCGCAACAGATCATGCAGTTCATCTTCAAGCCCGGTTTCTCGACGGCCGAGCAGGTGACGAGCGTATCGGGGCGAGGCGTCGGCATGGATGTCGTGCGCACGAACATCGAGAAGATCGGCGGTTCGATCGAGCTGAATTCGAAACTCGGTCGGGGCTCGACCTTCACGATCAAGATTCCGCTGACGCTCGCGATCGTCTCGGCACTCATCGTCGAAGCCGGTCGGGAACGTTTCGCCATGCCGCAGATCGGCGTGGTTGAACTGGTACGGGCCGGCGCCGAATCCGAACACCGCATCGAGGTCATAGACGGCGCGCCGATCCTTCGCCTGCGCGACCGGCTGCTTCCGCTGATGTCACTTGCAAAGCTTCTCGGGCTCGAGAGCCGGAAGAAGGACAGCGACATCACCCGCGATGCCTATGTCGTCGTTTCACAGGTGGGGACCTGTCTCTTCGGCCTGATCGTCGATCAGGTATTCGATACCGAGGAGATCGTCGTCAAACCGGTCGCCCCCATTCTTCGCAATGTCGGTGTTTTCTCCGGCAATACCATCCTCGGCGATGGCGGCGTGGTCATGATCATCGACCTGAACGGAATAACGAGTGCGCTCGCGACCACGAGTGCCGCAACCGATGCAGCCCAGGCGGTCGCGCAATCGTCGCACAAGAAGGAGACCAGTTCGCTGCTCGTCTTCCGCGCGGGGCGGGGGGCACCGAAGGCGGTGCCGCTCAGCCTTGTCACCCGTCTCGAGGAGATCGATGCATCGAATATCGAGCTGTCCGGCAACCAGACGGTCATGCAATATCGCGGCGCCCTGATGCCGCTTGTGGACGTCGACGGCAATGCCGTGTCGCTCGAGGGCGGAACCCGGCCGGTTCTCGTCTTCACCGATGTCGGACGGAACATGGGGCTCGTCGTCGACGAGATCATCGATATCGCCGAGACCTCGGTCAATCTGGAGATCCAGAGCCAGAATTCGCATGTTCTGGGAACAGCGGTCATCGCCGGGCGTGCGACGGACCTTCTCGATGTCGCCTATTTCGTCAACAGGATCTTTGGCGGCTGGTTCATGACCGAGGAAACCGATGCGTATGAGGATGAGACGGACGAGGATCGCGAGCCACCGAAAAAACGCCTCCTGATGGTCGATGACAGCGCATTCTTCAGGAACATGCTGGCTCCGCTTCTCGAGGCGAACGGATACGATGTGACGACGGCGGTTGTTCCGCCGGAGGCACTCGCCATGCGGCAGCTCGGCGAAATGTTCGACTTCATCCTGTCGGATATCGAGATGCCGGAAATGAACGGCTTCGAGTTCGCCCAGGCCTGTCGCGACGGCGGCGCCTGGCAGAACACGCCGATCATAGCACTGACCTCGCACACGACACCGCAGGACATCGAGCGGGGGCGGAGTGTCGGATTTACCGATTACGTCGGCAAGCTCGATCGGGAAGCACTGCTGCACGCCCTGGTCAATTGCCGCAACCTGAACGGGGACATGGCATGACGACCACGACCACGGAGCGCCCCCGCGGCGATGCCGAGACAATTCTGAAGGGTGAACTGGTCTCGATGATCGTCGCCGGACAGCTTGTCGGCATTCCGGTGGATACGGTGCAGGACATTCTCGGTGCCCAGAGAATCACGCCAGTACCCATGGCGGCCCGTGAGGTCGC
>JAGREZ010000261.1:218-5952 GCA_020446285.1 Geminicoccaceae bacterium | reverse complement strand
GGCGAGGTACTGACGCCGCCGGCCGACAGGTTCGAACGGGATGTCGTCTCGCTCTCGCCTGCATGGCGCGACGTTGCGACCGGAATATTCCGCCTCGAGGGACAGCTGCTCGTTCTGCTCGACGTCGGTCGGGTCCTGCAATTCGATCGATAATCATGACGGATCACCAAACCATGGTTCACTGCATCATCGTCGATGACTCCGCCACTGTCCGGCATGTCGTGCGCCGGATGCTCGATTCCATCGGGATGAAGGTGGAGGAGGCCGAGGATGGCCGGCAGGCGCTCGATGCCTGCCGCCGCAGCATGCCGGATCTCATCCTGCTCGACTGGAACATGCCGGTCATGGATGGCCTGACCTTTCTCAAACATCTTCGGCGGCTTCCCTCGGGGCAGGATCCCAAGGTCATCTTCTGTACGACCGTCACCGATCTTCCGCATATCGAACAGGCGCTCGATGCCGGAGCCGACGAGTACATCATGAAGCCGTTCGACGAGGCGATCATCCGCGCCAAGCTGCATCAGACGGGATTTCTCGACGCATGACGAACAGCGGGTCTCCGGACATGGCCTACCGCATCCTGATCGTCGACGATTCACTGGTTGCGCGCAACGCCATGCGCCACGTCGTCGAAAAAGCCGGTCTCGCCTCCCAGGTCGAGATGGCGGTCGACGGGCAACATGCCCTGCGCATCATCGCGCGCATGGCCATGCGCGGCACGCCCATCGAGATCGTGTTGCTGGATATCGAGATGCCCGTCATGGACGGTATCACCGCCCTGCCGAAGATCGTCGAGGTCGAGCCCGCACCGAGGGTCATCATGTCCTCGGCGCTGACGAGGCGTGGCGCTGCCATCAGTTTCGAGGCGCTCTCGCTCGGTGCCAGCGACTATGTCTGCAAACCCTCATCGAAGGAGGGTCTGTTCGGCCCGGAGTTTCATCGCGAACTGAGCGAAAAGGTGATCTGCTGGGGTCGCCTCGCGCGGCGAACGGCGGACACGGTGCTGGCTCCCAGGACGAGGCCGGAGCGGATGCCGGCAGACACTGCCGCCTCCGCGGACAGCAAGGCGGAAAGGGCATCGCCGCCAGCAACGCCGCAATCACCACATTCGACGCAGGTGCCGGTCAGGCATCCGGGTGATCGTGCTGGTTCCCGTGCAGGGACGGCCGGCACACTTCGGACGAGAGCGAATATCAAGGCATTTGCGATAGGATGCTCGACCGGCGGGCCGCAGGCGCTCCTTCGCATCTTTCGGGACGGGAGATTTCCGCTTCACCTGCCAATTTTCCTCACCCAGCACATGCCTCCGACATTCACGACCATCTTGGCCGAGCAGCTGGCGCGTACCGCGGGTTGTGACAGTCACGAAGGAGTCGATGGTGAGCCTGTCTCTCCCGGAACGATCTATGTCGCACCCGGCGATCGGCATATGCTCGTGCGGCGCGACAGAAACGGCGATCTGCGAATAAGGCTGGATGACGGCCCGCCACGGAATTTCTGTCGCCCCGCCGTCGATCCCATGCTCGAGAGTCTGGCGGAGGTCTATGGTGCCGATCTCTGCACCATCATTCTCACCGGCATGGGGCATGATGGAGCGCATGGATGCGAAAAGGCCCGCGGGGCCGGAGGCGCGATCCTCGTTCAGGATGCGGAAACGAGTGTTGTCTGGGGAATGCCGGGAGCGGTGGCCGATCGCGGGCTCGTCGACGCCATCCTCCCGCTGGACGAGATACCGGGGCAGGCCGCGCGCCTGCTCGGCACGACAATGAAAGAACGACGCCGTGCATCATGATGACCTGTCGTTTCTGGCCGATCTGGTAAAGCGGCAATCGGGGGTACAGGTATCCACGGACAGGTCCTACCTGTTCGAAAGCCGGCTCCTGCCCGTAGCCCGCCAGTTCGGTCATTCGGGGCTCGACGGGCTCGCGAGGGCGCTCAGGGGCAGCTGTGATCCAAAGCTGGCCGATGCCGTCGTCGAGGCGATGACGACGAATGAATCCTTCTTTTTTCGCGATCAGCACCCATTCGACCAGTTTCGCCGTTTCATGCTTCCCGAACTCAGAAAGGCGCGCGCGGGCGATCGCTGCCTTCGGATCTGGTCTGCTGCGGCCTCTACCGGTCAGGAACCCTACTCGCTCGCCATGTGCCTCGAGGAAGCGGGCGAGGAATTCCGTTCATGGCGGATCGAGATCCTTGCGACGGATATTTCGAGCGAGGCTCTCGAAAAGGGACGTGAAGGCATCTACTCACAGTTCGAGGTTCAAAGAGGCCTGTCCGTACAGATGATGGTCAAGTATTTCGACCAGGATGGAACAAAATGGAAGGTCAAGGATTGCCTCGGGAAACGCATTTCCTTCGCCAAACACAATCTCATGAAGAGCAACAGGGCGCTTGGAAAATTCGATATCATATTCCTGCGCAACGTCCTGATCTATTTCGATCTGGAAACGAAGAAGCGTATCCTCGAAGAGGTCGCATCCATGCTTCGTGACCCCGGCTTTCTTTGTCTCGGCGGCACGGAGTCGGTCATCGGCGTGACCTCGGCGTTGAAGGCGGTCGACGGAAGGCGCGGTGTCTTCGTTCCTGATGCCTATGAGGGCCCGGAACGGCGATCCGTTCGGGAAGGTGGATCGAGACCGGAACGGTGGGGATCGAATCGCCTTGTCAACGCTTCGGGAATGCCGGCTCTTTCGCCAGGCCTCTCCCGTTCAGGCGGAACCACCTGAGCAATCGCAAACCCCGGCGAAACAACGGGGCTCCGCAGTTATCCGGTCGACGTTCCGTGTTGAAAGTGCCAAACACCCTGATAACGAGCCGAAATGCCCGAACTTTCAGGCTGATCACATCAGCCGATGCTACTTGGCCGGACATCCTGCATGCCACCAAACATACCGGAGACCGGACAGTCCGCTGCCCAACATCGAAAAAACGGACGGATCGCCTGATGCCTTGCGCAGGCCTGGCGTCCCCAAGGGGACTCGAACCCCTGTTTCCGGCGTGAGAGGCCGGCGTCCTAGACCGCTAGACGATGGGGACGCGGTGCTGACGGGCTCGTATCTAGAGGGGGCAGGGGCGGGAATCAAGCCCTCAATTCATCGGCGCGTGAGATAGGCCGCAAGCTCGATCGACGAGGCGTGGGTAAACTGGTCGACGGGCAACAGGCGTTCGATGCGAAAGCCCGCGGAACAGAGTATGGCCGTATCGCGGGCGAAACTCGCCGGGTTGCAGGAAACATGCACGAGGCGACGGATCCCCGATCCGGCGATGGCTTCCGCCTGTGCTTGCGCGCCTGCCCTGGGCGGATCGATGATTGCACCGTCGAAAGGGGCGAGTTCGTCGGGTGCAAGCGGGTTTTCATGCAGATCGCGGGGGACGGCGCGAAGGCCGGGTATCGTCGAGAGTGTGCCGATCGCGGATTGGTTTGCGTCAATCGCGCAAAGGGCGTCGAGTTTCTGCATGAGCGGCAGCGAAAGACTGCCGAGACCCGAAAAGAGGTCGCAGACACGGCGACATCCAGCGAGTGACCCTTGCACGAATGCCTGCAGGCTGGCGAGGCCCTCGGCTGTCGCCTGAAGAAAGGAGCGGGGCGGCAGCGGCAGGCAGCTGTCACCGAATGTGACCAGCGGTTCGTATCGTTGCCAGAGGGTTTCATCGAAACCGTCGCGCCCGTTGCTCCGGCTTATCCGGATGACGGAAAGCGGCGCGAGTGCCACCTCCAGTCTCTCCAGATCACCGGGTGTCGGATGGGCTTCGGCAAGCCAGTGCAGGTCAACGCCATTGTCCGCAAGCGTGAGAAGGATCTCGCCCGTGCCGGCGATACAGTCGAGCGATGGCACGGTCCGCGCGAGTGGCGGCAGGAGGCGGTCGAGTGCCGGGTGCGCCACCGGGCAATGGTCGACGGGAACGATATTCCGGCTCCAGCGCTCGCGAAAGCCCAGGCGACCGTTCCTGTCGAAGGCGATGCGAATGCGTCGACGTGACCGAAGGGGGCTCGTCGACGCCGGTTCGAACGCCGGAAAGGTCAACCTTCGCGACCGCAGGGCACCCTCGATCATTCCGATCTTGAGGGACAGGGCACAGCTTTCATCCAGATGCTGGAGCGCACAGCCGCCGCAACGACCGAAATGCCGGCAGACAGGTTCGTTCCTTCTTGCGTCGCCGCCAAGCAGGCGTTGCGGACGCGCACGCCATCTCCTGCCGTCGCGTCCCGTCAGGCGGACGAGCCAGCGTTCGCCGGGCAGGGCCAGAGGCACGATGAGCTCGCGGACCGTCAGGCCATCGTCGTGACGGGCGATGCCGTCGCCCTGGAATCCGAGCCGGTCGATGGTGACCTCGACGGTCGTGGCGGGTGGATCATTCCTGCCGGACAAGGTCGATGCGCCTGATGATGGTTGCGTCAGCGGAATCGACGATCAGGAGGAAACGACTCCCGTCGGCATGTTCGAGCGTGAGCAGAAGGCGATCCTCGTCGAGCGCCGAATCGATCAGCATGGTGTTCTCGGGGAGCTGCAGGGTAGCATTGCCGGTGGCCTGCCGGTCGCCCTTGCCCATCGCCCGGATGACGACGGTGCCGATCAGCACGGCCGTTCCGGCGACCAGCAGAATTCCCGCCACGAGATTGAATAGCTTGACGTAGCGTTCGAAGGAACCGAGACGATCCTGAGCCATGAACCAGTCACCCGCCAAACTGACATTCGAAATCGAGCCCGAAGCCGACGGGGAACGGCTTGACCGCTATCTCGCCGGCCGGCTCAGTGACCATTCGCGATCACGCATGCAGGCGCTGGTCAGGGAAGGTCATGCCCGCATCGACGGCGCGGTGGTAACCGAGCCCGGGCGCAGGGTCAAACACTCACAGCGCCTCGACCTCGAACTGCCACCGGCGAAGCCTCTTGAACTCGAACCGGAGGAGGTTCCGCTCGACATCCGCTATGAGGACGAGCACCTGCTGGTTCTGCGAAAGCCGGCGGGCATTGTCGTTCATCCGGCACCCGGCAACGAGACCGGCACGCTGGTTCATGCGCTTCTGGCGCATTGCCGGGGAGGGCTGTCGGGTATCGGCGGCGTGCAGCGGCCCGGGATCGTGCACCGCCTCGACAAGGATGTGAGCGGCCTGCTGATGGTCGCCAAGAACGACCGCGCGCATGTCGGTCTGGCAGGGCAGCTGAGCATCCATTCGGTCGAACGTGCGTATGAGGCCATCGTCTACGGCATTCCCTCTCCCGGATCGGGGCGGATCGATCGGCCGGTCGGACGCCACGCGGTGGACCGCAAGCGCATGACCGTCACCTCACGCGGCAAGCATGCGATCACCGATTACGAACTTCTCGAAACGGCGGGATCGACGCTGTCGCGCGTCCGCCTCGTGCTGCATACGGGGCGTACCCACCAGATCCGCGTCCATCTGACCAGCATCGGTCACCCGATCGTCGGTGATCCGGTCTACCGGCCGCGACGGCAGCCGGCGCTGGCACCTGCACTTCATGAACGGATTTCAACCATGGGGCGGGTGGCGCTTCATGCGGTCACACTCGGCTTCGATCATCCCATAACCGGCGAAAGACTGCGTTTCGAGAACGCTCCGCCGGACATCTTCGCGGATTTGCTCGCGATCTCGCGAGGGTGACGAGAACATGAAATGTTTGTCATTTTTCCTTCCACCTCTCGCATCATGGTAGAAATGGTGGCATAGTCCATCGCGGGATCTGCTGTTTCATGGTGTGCCTCGTTCCCT
>JAGREZ010000261.1:0-168 GCA_020446285.1 Geminicoccaceae bacterium | reverse complement strand
GTTTTCGGCGATCCCGTGGACCGGCAATCTGGAGCTCTCGTCCATGGCCTATCTTCCGACCGTTCCGACCGAGGGAACCGGCCTTTCGCGTTACCTCGACGAGATCCGCCGGTTTCCGATGCTGGAGCCGGACGAGGAATACATGCTGGCCAAGCGCTGGCGGGAGGA
>JAGREZ010000260.1:1261-11129 GCA_020446285.1 Geminicoccaceae bacterium | reverse complement strand
TCATGGACATGCTCGCATATGTCGCATGACCGATCCTTCAAGTCAAGGAAATTAATCTTATACAGATTGGGAAAACCCGACACACGGAACGGTCCCCTGACATTCGTTCTTTCCCGCCTTTGTCACCTCACTGCATGGGCGATGTCGGTGCGCCGATACTGAACGAGTGGTTCGGGTCGAATCTTTGAGCGATCCGCTCGTTGTCGAGGGCTATGCCGAGACCCGGGCCACGGTCGGGCGGATGAACGGAGCCGCGCAGGGCGACGGCTTCCGGAGCGCTGGTGATTTCGGCGAAAAGCGGGGTTTCGGCGAATTGCACCTCGTGGTGGACATTCTCGTCGAGACAGACCGCGACATGCAGCGAGGCCGCATGTGCGACGGGACCCGAAGGGTTGTGCAGCGACAGCGAGGCGCCCGCCTCGCGCACCTCGCGGCAAAACGCGACAAGCGCCCGCAGCGAGCCGAAATATTTCACATCGGGCATGATGACATCATAGGCACGGGCTTCGAGAAACGGCCGGAAGGCACCGGCGCCGATGCCGTTTTCGAGACCCGCGAGGCGGATGCCGCGCCGTTCCGCCCGACGGCGAAGGGCGGCGATGTCTCCGGCCGTTCCGGGCATTTCCGGCAGGGGACATTCGACCCAGTCGATCGCGAAATCCGCAGCACGGTCGATGACGTATCGTGCGGCATCCCCGGTGAAACGCCAGTGACAGTCGATGCGGAGAACGCCCGCGGGGCCGATGGCCTCGCGAACGGCGGCGATCCGCGCGAAGGCCGGTTGCATGAGTGACGCGAAGGGCTCGCTGCGGCAGCGTTCGACGGTTACTTCGTCGAAGGGTGCGAGCTTGAACACGTCGAAACCGGAGCCCATGGCCAAAAGCGCGCTTTCGGCGAAGGAAGCCGGCGTGCGCGCCTCGCTCCGGCGGTTGATGTTGGCATAGAGACGAACGTCCCGTCGCGCCGTGCGGTCCTCCGGTCCGGCCGATGGTTCGCCCCGTGGTTCATCCTGCGGTTCGGACAGATGCGCGTGGAGCGGTCTGCCGGCCGCCTGTGCCTCGAGGTCGAGCAGCGCCATGTCGAGTGCGGACAGGATGGCGGCTTCCGCGAGCGTTCGGGGCGGTCCGGACGTTGCGAGGATGGCCGCCTGCGCCGGACGTCCGATCAGGTCCGGAAACCGGGAGCGCGCGACCGACCGAAGCGTTCCGCTCTCGCCGTTCAGCGTCGCCTCGCCATGCCCGATCCGTCCGTCACCGTCGATGATGCGAAGCATGTGCCATTCGGTCTTCGCGGTGATCCGCAGCGTATCGAGGGAGAGACCGGCGATGTGTGCCGCCATCATCACCGTGTCCCCGCCTTCATGATTCACGCCTCATCATGGCACCCAGGGCATCGAGCTTGTCATTGCCCAGATAACCGTAGCGATTGACCCAGACGGCGTTGCCGCCCGCCCGGAAGGCCGTGTCGATGCGCGCGGCCACGTCCTCCGTCGGGCCATAGCTGTGCGCCGCCGGCATGATCGGGGCTCCCGTCGCCCGCGCCGCGGCGATCTTGCGGATCTGCGCCGCGCGCCCGACCGGGTGGGGTTCGTCGGGCTCGGGATAGTGGAGATCGCCTTCGCCGCCGGTGTCGAACAGGGCGCGCAGGCGGTCGCCGGGATCGTCGCCGTGGCAGCCTGTACGCATCGCGTCGCGGTAGTCGGCGAGCATCATCGGCCAGTGCATGGTATAGAGCTTGACCGCGATCTCGTCCGCATGCGCCGCCATGCGTGCCGGATCGGCGCCCGACAGCCGGTTCCACGGTTCGGGGAAGGCGTGCGCGATCAGCCGGATGTGCCCCGGCAGGGCGTCACGCAGGGCTTGGAGGAGAGCGGCGGACAGATCGCGCTTGAAGTCCAGCAACGCCGTGAAGCCCGGACGCGCGAACAGGCCTTCGTCGAGAAAGCGCCAGGGCTCGCGCATGAGCGCGAGACAGTCCGCGCGCATGGTCTCGACATCGAGACCGCGGGCGTGCATCGCACGCACGGCGTGATCGGAGAAATCGAAGAACCAGGAGCGCAGGCTGTAGGGCGGATATTCCGGCCAGTCGACACGGACGGCGTCGACCATGGGATAGGCCCTCGCGATATCCCGCAGGAGCGCGCACGCATAATCGACAATGGCCGGGCTGGCGAGCGATCCGTTCCTGTCGACGCGATTGGCTAGGATACCGCCGTCAGGCAGGCGCGGCTGGTCCGCCTCCGCCGGCCCGCCGAACTGGACGCGGTAGCCGGGCGGGATGGCCGCCTGCACCTGGAGCTGAACTTCCAGACCAGCGGCTTTCGCCCGTTCGAGAAAGCGGGCGATGATGTCGCCCTCGCGCATCGTCAGCTCGTCCACTGGCGAGGGCCGGCAGGCGAGTCCCGCATAGAGCGCCGGATCGGGACGGAAGGCCGGCGCGGTGACGCAGCGCAGCTCGCGTCTGCCCCAGAGATCGCGGTCGAGCAGGCGGACCTTGCCGGATCCGCCGTCGATGGGCGGTTCGCGGCCGGCATCCGGCGCATCGCTCGCCGCCATGACATAGGGCGAGGTGGCGACCGCGGTCGCCCCGGCACGGGCAAGGTTTTCGAGAATGCCGTCGATCCCCTCGGACTGGATCCATTCCGGCATGACGGTGATGCCGAGATGCTTGCCGGTGGCGGGGTTTGCGGAAGACATTGTGGCGGGCGTCATGACGGCAGATCGTCCAGCCAGTTGTCTTCCGCCCGCACCTCCCAGAGATGGCTTTCCTCCGGCCGCACGGTCTTCGCCCACTGTGACAGCAGTTTCTTTTCACCGACCTTGCGGGCCATGCGCACGGCGATCTCGCGTGGATTCCAGCCTTCGAGAACGCGGGCGGTCAGCGCGTCGCGCATGGGCGCGCAGCGGGATGTCCCGGCCAGATCGTCCATCTCGTCGGGATCGTCCCCGAGGTGGAACAGTTGCGGGCGATACCCCTCGTAATGCACGAGCTTCCACGGGCCATGACGGATCATACGCTGCTGTGTCGGTGTCCCGCCTGTCCAGCGGGCGACCCCGTCGGTGCAATATTCGGCGAAGGTCTCGTCGAGCCATGGCACATCGCCGTCGCGCGCGACCGGCAGGAGGCTGCGCCCCTGGCCGTGTGGCAGCGGCGGGGCGCCGGCGGCATCGATCATGGTCGCGGTGACATCGAGGAGGTTGACGACCTGCGCCCGACGTTCGCCCTTCGGCAACCGGCCGGGCCAGCGCATGATGAGCGGCACGCGGATCGACTGTTCGTAGAAGGTCTGCTTCCACCAGAGCCCGCGCTCGCCGAGCTGGTCGCCATGGTCGGAGGCGTAGATCACGAGCGTATCCCCGGCGAGCCCGTTCCGTTCGAGACAATCGAGGATCTCGCCGATCATCCGGTCCATCACGGTGGTGAGGCCGTAATAGGCGATGCGCGCACGGATCTGCCAGTCGTCGGGCAGATCCAGCGAACCGGTATGCTCGCGCCAGGCGCGCAGGCAGGGATGTCCGGAATTGTCGCCCGGCGGAGACAGCCTCGGCATGCCGACCTTGCCGCGATAGGCGTCGAAATCCGCCTTCGGACATACATAGGGCTGGTGCGGCAGCATCAGGCCGACGGTCATGGCGAACGGCCGGGCGGATGTCGCAAGCGTGTCGAGCCGCTCCAGTGTCGCCGCCAGCACGTCACGGTCCTTCTTCTCGTAGGACGACTGCCCCGCTCCCGAACGCTCGATGCTCACGCGGAACGGTTCGTTGGTGCGGTCGAGCACGCCGAGCGAATGAGCGGTTCCGCCGACCCAGTTGGTCGAATGGTCGCCGACATGGCGCTCGCCATAGCCATGCAGCTGGTCCGGACCGATGGAATGCAGCCTGCCCATGAGGATGGTCTGCAGGCCGGCGGCGCCGAGCGCATGGGCATGGGTCGGGACATCCGATGCGAGAACGTCGGAATTGGTCCAGCAGCCGATCCTGCTGCTGTGCTGGCCGGTCAGCATCGACATGCGCGCCGGCGTGCAGAGGGGGGCGGTGGTGCAGGCATTGTCGAACGTCACGCCGCCGGCGGCGAGCCCGTCGAGTGCCGGCGTGCGGACGACCGGATCGCCGTAGCAGCCGGTGACATGCGCGGCGTGCTGGTCGGAAAAAATGAAGAGAATGTTGGTCACCCTGCCCTCCCCTGCTGGCAACGCCGCGATTTTGACAACAGCTCTTGACGTTCCGCAAGTCCGATTGGTAACCATCACGATAACCAATGGTAATAGAAAAAGTCCGGTCAGCGAGAAGGTCCGGAAGTCGTCCGAAAGGGGAGTTCGTTCGGCTTGGAGATCCGCAATATCGACTATTTCCTGACGGTCGCCGAATCCGGTTCGCTGCGCGCGGCCGCCAAGACGCTCGGCATTACCCAGCCGGCGCTGACCAAGTCCATCCGCAGGCTCGAGGACGAGGCCGGCGTCGCGTTCTTCGAGCGGCGTGCCCGCGGCGTTTCGCTGACCGAATATGGCCGCTCGTTCCTGCGTCATGCGCGGGCACTCAAGGCGAGCATGTCGGATGCGCGCAACGAGATCGAGGCGCTCCGGCGCGGCGACAGCGGCCATATCCGCATCGGCGCCGGTCCGTCATGGCAGACGCGCATCCTTCCCGATGTCCTGCCGGCTTTCCGGCGAATGCGGCCGGGTGTACTCATCCGCATCGTCGGCGGCCTCGATGTCGGACTAAAGGCCGACCTGCGCCGGGGCGCGCTCGATCTCGTGGTCGCTGCACTGCCGGAGCCCGCGGATGATCCGGATCTCGACACGCGCACGCTGATGGTCGACGATTACCGCGTCATCGCTGACCGTGACCATCCCCTGCAGCATGTCGAACATCTCGACTTCGCGCGGCTGCTCGACTTTCCGTGGATCCTGCCGGGGCCCGGAACCTACCTCGCCCGGCGTCTCGAGGTGATGATGCGGGCGAAGGGCCTCACGCCGCCTCGCGCCATTGTGGAAACCGACATCGTCATGCTCAAGCTCGATCTGATGCGCGGCAGCGACTATCTGAGCTTTCACGCGGTCGATCATCTCGAACATCTCGGCGAGACGGCGGTCCGGCCGCTGCCCTTTACCGAAGCCGGCTGGCAACGCAAGGCCGGCCTCATCCTGCGCCACGGCGTCGAACCCAACGCCGCCACGCGCGATCTGATCGGGACCATCGAAACGGTGTGCCGCGAGACCATGTCGGACCGCAGGACCGAACCGGCACGGCCCGACATCAACGGATACCGGAGCAATGCAACAGGCAAGCCAGGGAGGCCAAGCCCATGAAACCAAGCATGAGACTCATCCGATCCATAGCCACCGCTGTCGCCGGCGTGACCGCGCTCACGCTGGCACATGCCGGAGCGCTCGCCGCATGGCCGGAAAAGCCGGTCAAGATCATCGTTCCGTTCAAGGCCGGCGGCACCTCGGACCAGGTATCCCGGGCGTTCCAGATGGCCATCCAGGACAATGAGCTCCTGCCGCAGCCGGCCACCATCGTCAATGTCGGCGGGCATTTCTCCATCGGATCACGCCAGGTGATGGAAGCCGAGCCGGACGGCTACACCTTCCTCACCGTGCACATCGCCCTCATGGGCGGCCAGGCCGGCGGAATGTTCGATTTCGGCTATCGCGATTTCGCGCCGGTGGCCGCCACGGGCCAGTTCTGCGTGTTGCCGATGGTGCGCAAGGACAGTGGCATCGACAGTGTCGACCAGCTTCTCGAAAAGGCCGCGGCCGAGCCCGACACGCTGATCTTCGGTGCCAATCTCGGCGCCATCAATCATCTGGCCGGCGTCATGCTGCAGAATACCGAGCCCGGCGCGAAGTTCCGCTTCGTCCAGATCGGCGGCGGCACCGCCAACTTCACCGCACTGACAGGCGCGCAGACCAATGCGACGGTTCTCTCCGCCGCCGAGGTGCTCAACTTCACGAGAATGCCGGACGGGAGCGAAAACCCCGAATCGCAGATCAAGCCGCTGGCCTATACCGGCCCCGAGCGGGTCGGCAAACTGCCCGAGATCCCCACACTGAAGGAACTCGGCCGCGACATGGAATTCTGCATCGACAGCTGGTGGTTCGCGCCGAAGGATACGCCGCAGGAAGCCATCGACGGCATGGCCGACGCACTCGAAAAGGCTTCGGCGACGGATGCCATCAAGGCGTTCTATGACAGCAAGGTGTTCGCGCCGCTGTTCCTTCGCGGCGAGGCGCTGCAGGAAAGTCTCGACGCGACATGGGCGGCCATCGAACCGGTCGCCATACAGGCATCGCAGAAATAGGCGGAGGGCGGGCAAGCCCGTCCCTGTCATGACCACTACCGGATGGCGGGCCGCGCCGAAACCGCCCGCCATCCGGCCCGCATCGGGGAGCCCTCACTTGAGCCCATCCGTCGACAGGCGCACCGATATCGGTGTAGCACTCGGCCTGATCGTCATCTGTGCGGCGATCATCATCGAAACCCTCGACCTGCCGCCCGGCACCTTCGAGCCGCTGGGATCGGCGCCGGTGCCGCGGACCACGGCAACCATCATTATCCTTCTCTGCGGCCTCGTGATCGCAAGGGCGGCACGACGCCCCGCATCCGCCGGCGGAAACACGGGCGAAAGCGGAAACGCGGGCGAGGAAGGGGACGAACCGGCGAACGGCTACGGCCACGCCCTCGTCACCGTGCTCCTGACGCTGGCCTATGCCGCCGCCATCCACATGCGTCTGTCGACCTTCGCGGTGCTCACCACCCTCTATCTCGTCGCGACCATCGGCTGGCTCACGGGCTTCCGGCCGCGCCTCCTGCCCGCGATCGCGGTGACGGCGCTCGTCGTCGGCTTCGGCTGCCAGTACATCTTCACCCGCATCTTCGTCGTCGACCTGCCGGGGCTGCAGTGAGATGATCGACGGACTGCTGAGCGGCCTCGCCCTCGTCTTCCAGCCATGGGCCTTCTTCCTCTGCGTGCTGGGCACGGTGCTCGGCATCACCGTTGGTGCCATACCCGGCCTCACCGGCGCCATGCTCATAGCACTCACCCTGCCGCTGACCTACTACATGGCGCCGACGGAAGCGGTCGTGCTGCTCATCGCCATGTATGTCGGTGCGGTGACGGGCGGGCTCATCACCGCCACGCTGCTGCGCATGCCGGGAACGCCGTCAAACGTGATGACGACCTTCGACGGCTATCCGATGGCGCGTGCCGGCCGCCCCGGACGCGCGCTCGGGCTCGGCATTTCCGCTTCGTTCATCGGCGGGCTTGTCTCGTGGGTCTTTCTCTTCCTGCTGGCCAAGCCGCTGTCGATCTGGGCGACGCGCTTCGGCCCGTTCGAGTATTTCACCCTCATCCTGATGGCCATGGTACTGATCGCCAGCGTCAGCCAGGGCAGTCTGGTCAAGGGGCTCATCGCCGGGCTTCTCGGCATGCTCGCCTCGATGCCGGGCGTCGATCCGTCGGCCGGCCAGCCGCGCCTCACCTTCGACTGGTACATGCTCAATGGCGGACTCAAGCTCCTGCCGGTGCTGATCGGCGTGTTCGCCGTTTCGCAGATCATCAACGACATTCTCGAACTGGGCAAACGGGTCGAACGCATCGAGGCATCGTCGCGTGGCCTGTTGATGTCGCTGCGCGACTGGCTTCGCCATGCGCTGAACATGCTCCGCTCCTCGCTGATCGGCACCTTCGTCGGCATCCTGCCCGGAGTCGGCGCCTCGATCGGCTCGGTGATCGCCTATACGGTCGCAAAGAATGTCTCGAAAACTCCCGATGCGTTCGGCAAGGGCTCGGAATCCGGTATCGTCGCGTCGGAGGCCGCCAACAATGCCACCGTCGGCGGCGCTCTCATTCCGCTCATCGCCATGGGCATTCCGGGATCGGTGATCGACGCCATTCTCATCGGCGCCCTGATGATCCATTCGATCCAGCCGGGTCCAACCCTCTTCCTCACCAATGGCGATGTCGTCTGGGCGATGATCGCGGCCTGCCTCGTCGCCAATTTCGTCATGCTGCTCGTCATGACGGGTTCGGTCGGCTGGGTCGCACGGCTTGCCACCATCCCCCGCCAGTTCCTCCTGCCGGTCATCATCGTCTTCTGCGTCGTCGGCAGTTTCGGCCTCGACAACACCATGTTCGATGTCTGGGTGATGCTGGTCTTCGGGTTGATCGGATTCGCCCTCGAACGCGCCCGCTATCCGCTCGGCCCCTTCGTCATCGGTTTCGTGCTGGCACCGCTGATGGAGGAGAAGCTGCGCTCGGGGCTGATGATGACCGCCGGATCGATCACGCCGATCTTCACCCGACCGGTGGCGCTGGTGTTCCTCATCGCCGCCGTGGCACTCCTGACATGGTCGCTCGTGAGCGAATGGCGGCAGCGGCAGGCCACACAGCAAACCGGAAAGAGCCATTGAACAGCTTCACCTTCGAGGGTTTCGAGCGTGCGACGGGCGTCGCCGGTACCCGCAACCACCTTCTCGTGCTCTCGCCGACCGGGCTGACCACACCGCTTGGCCGCCGTATCGCCGGGCGATTGCGCGGAGCGATCGCGCTCGGCACCGGCCATGGCAGCGGACTTCTCGGCGAAGATGCCGCCATTCACGCGCGCTGCCTTGCCGGAATGGCCACCCATCCCAATGTCGGCGCGGTGCTCGTGATCGGTGCCGACGCGCTCAGGATCGATCCGCTGGTCGAAGCCGCCGAAGCCGCCGGCCGGCCCGTGGCCGGGCTCTGCCTCGACGATTTCGGGCATGACGCGCTCAGCCTCGGTGATGCCGCATTGCGCGCGGCGGCCGGTCTGCTCAAGACGATATCGCGGCAGGGACGCACCAGACTGCCGGCGAGCCAGCTCGCGCTCGGGCTCGAATGCGGCCGCTCGGATCCAAGCTCGGGCCTCATCGCCAATCCGCTCGTCGGGCACATGGCGGACGCGGTCACCGATGCCGGCGGCACCGCCATCTTCGCGGAAACGACCGAATGGCTCGGTGCGGAAGCCCTGCTCACCGCCCGCGCCGCCAGCCCCGAAATCGCCGCCGCGATCCGCAATGCCGCACTTCGCCGCGAGCAGCGCGCCATCGCCGAAGGTATGGATCTCACCTACAACAATCCGAGCCTCACCAATATTCAGGCCGGACTCACGACCATCGAGGAGAAATCGCTTGGTGCCATCGCCAAATCCGGCAGCCGCACCATCGAGGGCGTGCTCGCCTATGGTGAAACCCCGCCGGCGGCGGGACTCTGGGCCATGGACGCCGCCGCCTATGCACCGGAATCGCTGACAGGCTTCACCGCCGCCGGCTGCAATCTCGCCCTGTTCACCACCGGCGTCGGCAACAGCTACACGAGCGCGCTCATGCCGACGATCAAGCTCACCGCCAATCCCGAAACCGCGCGCCGTATCACGGCACAGCTCGATTTCACCGCCGAAGCCGTCTTTTCCGGCGACGAGCCCATGGAAAGGGCCGCCCGCCGCCTCATCGACCAGATCGCCGCGACGGCCTCGGGCGAACTGACCTTCGGCGAGATCCTCTCGGATTGCGACGAGGTCATCGGCCGATACGGAGCAGCGCTTTGAGCGACACACGGAATGCCATCCAGCTCGAACAGGGCGACAATGTCGCCACCCTGCTGCGCGCGGTCGAGGCGGGCGGGTCCGTCGATACCGGACTGACCCGGATCAAGGCGACCGAGTCCATACCGCTCTGCCACAAGATAGCACTCGTCGACCTTCCCTCCGGCGCCGAAGTCATCAAGTACGGCATGGTGATCGGCGAGACGACCCGGCCGATCGCAAAGGGCAGCCATGTGCATGTCCATAACATGCAGAGCCTGCGCGGCCGCGAACGCTGAGCATCGTCCGGCGGACATC
>JAGREZ010000260.1:717-1187 GCA_020446285.1 Geminicoccaceae bacterium | reverse complement strand
GCGCCCTTGCCGAGATTGTCGAGGCGGGCGACGAGGACGGCCTGGGCGTGACGGTCGTTGCCATGAACCGAAAGTTCGAGACGGTTGGTCTCGTTGGGTCCCTCGGGCTCGATCGTCGCAGGGGTGTCGGCATCGCTCCTCACGCTTACATGGTCGCTGCCGGCATAGCGTTTTTCCAGCACCGCGCGCAGGTCGGAGGCGACGGGCCCGCCATTGAGCGTGGAAAGGTGCAGAGGCACCGAGACGAGCATGCCCTGGCGGTAGTTGCCCACCGACGGCACGAAGATCGGCCGCCGTTCGAGCCTGCAATAACGCTGCATCTCCGGCAGATGCTTGTGCTCCAGCGTCAGGCCGTAAAGCTCGAAGGCCGGCGCATCGCCCGCCTCGAACGCCTCGATCATCTGCCGTCCGCCGCCACTGTAGCCGGATACCGCGTTGATCGTCAGCGGGTAGTCGACGGGCATGATGCC
>JAGREZ010000260.1:0-570 GCA_020446285.1 Geminicoccaceae bacterium | reverse complement strand
GTGCGCCGTCGATGCGTCGAGGATCTTCGGCTGTTTGCCCGCATCGAGGCCCTTGACGAGCGATACCGTCTCGCGCGCGGCATCGTCCGGCAGGCAGAGCACGACCAGATCCACCCCGGCGAGCAATTCCGCCTTGGCCCCGGCATCCTTGCGCCTTTCGGGATCGATCGATACGAGTTCGATCCCCTCCATCCCTTCCAGACGCGCGCGGATGCCGAGCCCGGTGGTCCCGGCCTCGCCGTCGATGAAAATCGTTCTGCTCGCTGCCGCAGCGCACATGGAAAGGTCCGTTTCGTGAAGAGTCCCGCGAGACCCGACACCTACCAGCCGCGTCCGCCGGCCACAATCGCCAATTGCCGGGGCGCCCGACGACCGCGCAATGTTCGTCCGGACACGGATTGCACTCGGTACCGCGTATGCTATCGCAGACATCGCCGGGTCGGCAGGCATCTATCGGGATACATATGTCGGGATGCCCGCCCGGCAGGGAGGGAGGCAGGAAACGATGCGTTCATTCTGGCTGGTGGCATGCTCGCTGATCGTCGCCCTTCTCCTCCTCGAAGGCATGGC
>JAGREZ010000002.1:250-10410 GCA_020446285.1 Geminicoccaceae bacterium | reverse complement strand
GCCGGCCGAGGCCGCCATTGCCGAGTGCCGCATCCGGCTCGGCCTCCAGCACCCGTTCCATGTCGATGCCGAGATCGTCGAGCGCCTCGCGCACCGGCAGGACGATCATCAGGTTGCGCAGCCCCTCGGCGAGCAGCCGGCCGATGAGGAACTCGAGGCTGAGATAATAGACCCGCTTCCTGTCCTTGCCGTAGATGTCACGGGTGGTTTCCATCCAGCCGTCGACCATGCGGTCGCGCACGGCGAGGGCCGTTGCGAGGAACCAGTCGTGATGGGTGGCATGCTCGGGATCCTTGCCGACGCTGTAGACGAGCTTGCCGAGAATGGCCTTCTTCAACCCGTCGCGATCGAGCGAACGGCGGCCGAGATCATATTCGTTTTCCATCACGGAGGGCTTGTCGTTCAAGTCGCTCGATCCTTCGCTCTCGGTTTTTCATCAGCGGCAGCGGATATGGAAACGCACCGGTTTTATCACCCGAACCGCTTAACAGCGTGTTGAAGAAATGCCGATAGCTGCGACGGCCGTCGATTTTTGCCGCTGGGAAGGAGCCTGGCGCGAAGCGATGCCGGGGCCTTTGTGGGGTGCGGGGTCCCCACAGCCCCGCATGGGTGAGCGACAGGCGACGCACGCAGCGGCAAAAAGCGCGCAGCCTCAATGAGGTGCGGCGAAAAGGACTGGCGAACTTCGTCGGCGTTCGGACGCGCAGCGCTACTGCGCTGGCCCTCTCGCCTCCTCGTTTCCAGTCCTTTTCGTCTCGCATCGCGGCTGTCGGCATTTCTTCAACACGCTGTTAGACGCTCACGGATCTACAGCACAAGCGCTAACGTGCGGTTGCAGCCATGCATCGATGGGAGGCCTTGAATTCAGCCGTGAACCGGCGTCGCTTGCTCATTCTTTCGTACTCCTCGTTCAGAGAGGAATGCATTTTAACCCGCTGTCTGAATTCCCGGGACCAGCTCACCCCTTCATCCATACCGACCCGGCCATGAAGTTCTCGTCGCGTTCGAGCTCCTGCCAGACCTTCAGGGAAAAGCCGAGTGGTTCCAGTTCCGCTGTCAGGTCTCCACGGTTCAGCCGGAAGGCCGGGCGCATGGATTGCTGCCGGTCGGAGAAGGAGCAGACGAGCAGATGGCCGCCGTCTTTCAGAACGGGTGCAACGTTTTGCCATTGTAATGGTGTCGGCTTGTAACGGCTGATTGTCAGGAGATCAATGGGAGCGAGGCCGGCGAGTGCGGTTGTGTCGTCGAGGTCGGCGGTCCGGGTCTCGATGGCGAGGCCGCGGTGCCGGGCCTCGGCTTCGAGATCATCGAGGGCAATCCTGGAAATATCGACGGCGCAGACAGAAAAACCCATCACCGTCGCCTCGAGCGCGAGTGCGCCCCGGCCCGCCGCCACATCCAGCAGCCGTCCGGTTTTCCGGTCCGCCAGTTGCTCGAGCATCCAGGGATCCGCGACGGAACGGTGACCACCCTCCGCATGACGCTCATCCCACCGCTTCCTGTCAGCCTCACTCATCCGCTCCTCCTCACGCACGCTTTCAATATTTGTCATATATATGATTATGAATGTGACAACCGTACCCTTGCTACGTCGGCTGCAGGATTCAGATGTCGGGTTCGATTCATCCCATTGTTTCGCCGCATTTCCGGATCATTCGGACGGTTCCATCCAAACGGGAAAGTTCTAGTGCTCAGGCGCATTCACTTCGTTCATGCACCCGAGCGCCAGTTCCTTGTTTTAACATCAACTGAACGACCCTCAGCTACAAGCTGAGGGGTTCAAGAATTAGAGTCGATTTGAAATCGACTGTCGTCGAC
This sequence comes from Geminicoccaceae bacterium, assembly GCA_020446285.1. Lineage (GTDB taxonomy): Bacteria > Pseudomonadota > Alphaproteobacteria > Geminicoccales > Geminicoccaceae > JAGREO01. The sequence goes on along the minus strand of JAGREZ010000002.1, from coordinate 8,592 downwards.
AGGCTCGCCTTCCTGTTCCTCGATATATTGCTGGATCATTTCGTCGGTAATGTTGCCCGAACTGATGGCCATGTATCCACGGGCCCAGAGATGCCGACCCCAGAACCTTTTGCGCAAATGTGGAAATTCCTGCAACAACACCCGTGAACTGCCGCCCTTGAGATACTGAACCAGTTTGCTCAATGCCATCTGCGGGCGATACGACACGAACATGTGAAGATGATCTGCAGCCACCTTGCCCGAAATGATATGAACCTCGTGTTCCATGCAGATCTGCCGCAACAGATCTCGAACCCGCATCGAAACCTGACCGGTCAAAACCCTTTTTCGATACTTCGGAACCCAGATCAGGTGAACCTTGAGATCATACTTGCTGTGGGCATTCGTTCGATAACCACGCACCGCATTCTCCGTCGCTGACGCGACGTCGAAACTACCTTCCCTTCGCCTGAAGGCGAGGGATTATATGACCCCGAAGGGGACATTTATCCAGTCAAATCAGTATGAACTGGATCGATGCACTAGAACTTCCAGCCGATACCGACGCGCATGCTGTGGTTGTCGTCGTGGCCGGTTCGGGTGGTGAGGTTGTAGCCGGCGGTGAGGTCGAGTTTCTCGTTGACGGTCATGGTGCTGCCGATGCCCATGGTGACGATGGTTTCGGCGTTTCTTTCGATGGTTTCGCTCGTACTGCCGGCGAACGGGCCTGTCTGGCGGATATCGACCTTGTGATCGTCGCGCAGGAGGCTTCTGGCCCATGAGGCGTGGGCGGTGAGGCCGAGGAAGCGGTCATTGCCGAGGTCGAACGGGTCGAGGCGGGCGGTGAGGCCCAGGGCACCCCGGAGTTCGCCGGCGTCGCTGCCGCCATAGATGGTATCGCCGACATAATCGTTGGCGATGCGGTAGCCGTCGATCTGCTGATGGCTGTAGGTGAGGTCGAGCGAGGGGGTGAGCCAGAAGCCGCCGAGCGGGCTTTCGCTGCGGATGGCGCCGGTGAATCGTTCGCTGACGGAAAAGCTCCTGCCTTCGGTGCGGGCACTGTTGCGGCGGCCGATGAGCTTGTCCTCGGCGAGGCTTCGGATATCGTTCTCGCCGAAGGTCATCCGCGTGTGGCCGCGCCAGTGGCCGAGCGCGCCCATGGAGCCGAGATCGGTATCGCCATAGAGCGAGAGGCTTTTCTGTTCGACCAGGGCGCGGTTGCGCGAGCGATCGCGTTCGGTGGCGCTTTCGCTGTCATAACTGCCGAGGGCGATGCCGACCTCGATTCCGTCGCCCAGGCCGTATTGCATGCCGATGCCGCCATTGCCGCCTTCCTGCGCGAAATGCGCGCGAAAGCCCGTGCCGGGACCCGTGGCTTCGGTTCCGGTGAGCATGGCATCAGGACCACGGCCGTTGCCGAGCGGGAACAGGCGGAGCCCGTTCTCATCGCCGGCAAAGCTGAAGACACGGTCATTGTCGAGATCGTCGTTCAGTTCCGCGGTGGCGGCGCTGCCGGCATCAAGGGTGTTGGAGAAGTCCCAGCCGCGGGTGAGGTAATATTCGAAGATCTGGCCGATGATGTTCTGGCCGCGATCGCCGAAATGGGAATCGTCGACATAGAGTGTGGTCGAGGCTGCCTTGTCCTTGTCGACCGTGGTGACATTGGTGAAACCGTATTTCTCCGGGTTCTCGTAGATCCGCTCGAACGGCGTGAAGAGATCGACCGCGACCACCCGGCTCCTGTTGTTGGCGTAACCGGCGATCCACTTGTTCCACTGGATGACCTTGTCGCGCAGGCTGTCTCTGTCGCCGGGATTGCGTCCCCAGTCATGCAGCATGGTGACGAACAGGCGCTGTTTCTTGTCGGTGGCGCCGAGATCGATCAGCCGGTTGAGACTGGTCTTGTAGTCGGCGAAGGACAGATCGAGAGCGTTGTTCGCATGAATGTCATTATAGCCGAAATAGGTGACAGTGAGGTCGCCGCCATCCGGTCGCTTGTCCTGGGCGACGAATTTGTCAACCTGCGCGCGAAAGGATTTCCTGACCACCTCGCTGTCCCGCGCCCGGGCGCCGCCGACGGAGAAATTGGAGAAAGTGGAGGTCTTGCCGTCATCCACGAGGGTGTTGATCCAGTCCCGCACGGTGACATCATCGTCGGTCACGCGCGTGGTCTGCGAATAGCTGTCGCCGAAGATGAAGGTACGGTCGACCTTCACATCATCGACATCCCCGGCATCGGAGAGCGCATAGGGGTTGGTCACCTCGAACACGCTGGGCGGCGGTGGTGGTGGAGGCGGAGACACGGGCGGCGGGGAGACCGGTTCGGGATTGGACGACCCGGCCGACGAACCGCCACCGCCGCAACCGGAAAGGGCGAGTGCCGTGGTTATCGCGATCACCGAGGATCGCATCGCCAGTCCTTGTGAAAACTTCATTATCCGGCTTTCCCCACTGGAGTGTCATGATGCCCGCTGTGCTTTCGCAAACGACGCCCGGTTCTTCTGTCCATGCGCCCGGGCCCTGTGCGAACGGAATCCTGTCGCGACGGTCGGGCGATCATTGATCGTTTGCGTGCAAGGCTAACAGAGTTCATTCTTCATCTCATAGGTGGCATGTTCGTCCCCGGGTCGCACTGGCGTGTGCAGACTGATGTGATTAACAGCCTGTACCGGCAGTGAAGCCGGGTTCCCACGCAACGATATCGGGACGTTCCATGCTCGCCGGCCTTCATTTCGAGGATTTCACCCAAGGTCAACAATTTACGGCCCGCGGCTGTACACCGGGCGGGTCACGGATCCCCGCCCTTGTCCGGGATCACCGTCCGCAGCCCCTTCATATCGGTCGCATCGAGGCCGGGGCGGGCCCCTTCGGCGGACGGCCCGACAGACCGCTGGCGGGTCCGGCAATCATCAGCCCGCCGGAGCGGGGAATGGACACGAAGGGATTCACGGCCCGTTGACAGTTGCCTGCCATATCTCCTTTTCCTGCCGCACCGCCCTTTATCGCGATATCGAGGATCCGACACATGACGATCTCCCTGCCCGGCCCCGTTCTCGTCACCGGCGTTGCCGGCTTCATCGCCTCGGGTGTGGCCGGGCGGCTGGTCGAGGCGGGTCATCAGGTGATCGGTGTCGACAATATCAATGACTATTACGACCGCAGGCTCAAGCATGCCCGCCTCGCCCGGCTGGCCGACCGCCCCGGCTGGCGCTTCGTCGAACTTGATCTCGCCGAGCGGGAACGGACGAAAGAACTGTTCGAGGAGATTCGCCCGAAGACGGTGATCCATCTCGCCGCCCAGGCCGGCGTGCGCTACAGTCTCGAAAATCCGAATGCCTATGTCGACAGCAACATCGTCGCGACGATGAACGTGCTCGAGGGCTGCCGGCACAATCATGCCGGGCACCTGGTCTACGCCTCATCCTCCTCGGTCTATGGCGGCAACACGAAAATGCCGTTTGCCACCTCCGACAGCGTCGACCATCCCTTGAGCCTCTATGCCGCCACCAAGAAGGCCAACGNNGAGAGATCGCTCGACAGCTTCGACTACGCGATCTGGGTGGGGTTATTGTCAACGACTTCATCGATATGCGCAGCGAGACGCACCGTCGCAAAGTGGAACGCGCTCTGCACGATGCCATGCGCCGCGATCGTGCGAGAACCAAAGTGCTGCGCACCAGTCCGTTTGGTTTGATCGAGATGACGCGGCAGCGGATTCGTCCAAGCCTCAAACGTAGCGTCTATGAAGACTGTCCCTGTTGCCAAGGCCGCGCGGTCGTCAAGACTGGCGAGAGCATGGCTATTGAAGTCGTGCGCGTTTTGATGATGGCTTGCCAGCAGCCCAAGGCTTGCCGAGTGACGATTCGGGTCAATGATAAAGTCTCCGCCTACTTGAACAATAAGAAACGTCGTGACGTAGTCCAAATTGAAGAGTCCAGCGGTGTGGCCATTCAGATTCTCGGTAGTGAAGCGCTGTTTCCCGAACATTTTGAGTGCGACTGCCGCGACGCCGAAGGAAATCTGATAGCCCTGCCATTCCTCGAAGATATGGGGTCGAAGTAGTGTGGACTGAGACCTGAGACCTGAGACCTGAGGAGCAGCGCCGCAAAAGTTGCTTTTGACAATGTTCGCTGAGCGCAGTTGAGCTCCTCCGTGTTCTCTGTGCCTCTGTGTTTCAATTTCCTGTCGACTGAGCCAAACAACGACAATGCGTTTCGTTCTTGAAACGTAGAGTCACGGAGTTCACAGAGATTTGTTTTCGGAAACAATCGTTGTCTGTAGATATCTAAATTCAATCTTTAAGCCTCTGTATGAGACAAATATTGGTAACCGGCACAGCCGGATTTATTGGCTTTCACTTGGCAAAGGCTTTGCTGGCAGCGGGGGAGCACGTGGTTGGGGTGGACAATCTCAACCCCTACTACAGCGTCCAGCTCAAACGTGACCGACTCCAACAGCTCGACGGTCTGCCCGGCTTTACGCAGCTTGAGTTCGATTTATCCGATCGAGAGGCTGTCGCCAGACTGTTTGCCGAACGCCGTTTTGACCGCGTAGTGCATTTGGCCGCGCAGGCGGGTGTGCGCTATTCGTTGACCAATCCGCAAGCCTACGTCGACAGCAATCTAGTCGCATTTGTCAATCTGCTTGAAGGCTGTCGAAATTCGCAGGTTGGCCATTTACTCTATGCCAGCAGCAGTAGCGTTTATGGAGCCAACAAACAACAACCCTTTTCGACCCATCACAACGTCGATCACCCCTTGAGTCTCTACGCGGCGACCAAGAAGGCCAACGAGCTGATGGCGCACACCTACAGCCACCTCTACGGCCTGCCGACCACGGGCCTGCGCTTCTTTACCGTCTACGGCCCGTGGATGCGCCCGGACATGGTGCCCTTCGTCTTCGCCGAGCGGGTCAGGAACGGCCTGCCGATCAGGGTCTTCAACCATGGCCGCATGCGCCGCGACTTCACCTATGGCGACGACATCGTCGAGGGGGTCTTGCGCACGGCCGCCCTCATCCCTGAGGCCAACCCCGGCTGGACCCCGGGCGAGCACCCCGACCCCGCCTCCAGCCATGCCCCGTTCAGTGTCTACAATATCGGCAACAGCCAGCCGGTGGAGCTGATGAAGGTCATCGACACACTGGAACAGGCGCTGGGCCAGCCCATCGAACGCGAAATGCTCGACATGCAACCGGGCGACGTCCCCGCCACCTTCGCCGACACGGATGCACTCGAAAAAGCCACCGGCTTCAAACCCTCCACCCCGATCGAGACAGGTATCGGGAATTTCGCGCGGTGGTACAGGGATGAGTGGTTGCGGATCGTGGGAGCGTAGGGGGCAAGAGAGCCCGACGGCAGATCCAGCCATTTTTCCATCGCCGGGGATTTTTGTCACGGCCAACTGTCTGTTCCCCCGGCGGGCATGGACAAGTGACAAAAACGACTGCTTTTGTCTGGGACGAACGCCGTCTAACCAAGCGCTCTTGACATATTCAAGAGTTTTGCATATATGCAGCATTTATGATTTGTTTATGCGGGGATATGTAATGGACAATCTGAATATAGTGAAAATGGCGAGCGCGGTGGCCCGGCTTCGGGCCGGGCTCCGGATGACGCAGTCGGAAGTGGCGAAGAAAGCCTCGGTCGATCAGAGCCGTCTTTCCCGGATGGAGAAAGGCGAGGCAGTGTCGCCCGAAGAAGTCGAGCGGGTGCTCGATGCTCTGTCGGCGCTCGGTTCGAAAGATGCGGAAGGCTTCAAGCGGTTCGTGGCGCGGGAGTGGCACTTCGTTGAGCCACCGTCCTATTGGAATCCGGAACGGGCCTCGCTGGAGATCGCGGAAGAGACTCTAGACAAGATCAAGGGCTTCCTTTGCGACGAAGAGCAGCCTTGGCCGCTACGCCGCCAACTGGAGCGGCGAAAGGATGATCTGCTGCGAGCGGCAGCCTTTCTAACCAGGCTGAAGCACAACATTGCTTTCGTCGGCGATATCGGCGTCGGCAAGTCTACAGCGATCAGCTTTGTTTTCGATCTACTGGTCTCGGCCAAGGCGGAAGAGAATAGCATAAATCGGCCGGTACTCGAAACCGGGGCGGGGGGAACCACGATCTGCGAGGTGCACATCAAGAGCGGACCCGAGTTTGGAATCTCCGTGCTACCGATGGACAGCACTGAACTTGCCGATTTGGTCTCAGACTTCTGTGCTGGGAAGTGGGCGGCGATGCACCGCAAGGAAGGCGAGAGTGCCGAAACGCCGCAGGTAAGCCGCGAGATCGAACGGGCGATTCGTAACATGTCAGGGCTGGTGCGCCGTCGGGTAATGGTGGACGGCAAGGCTAGCCCTCACGATCCAATTCACGATCTGATCCGTGATTGCCAGGGTGAAGACGAGTTCCGGGCGCGAGTCATTGGTGCGATGAGCCTGCCGGAGCGGACCAATACGGAAATCTGGTACGAGAGTGGCACCCATAAACATCCCTCCGAGTGGATGCGCGAGGCCTTTCTTGCAGTGAACAACGGCCGTATGCGGGATGTGCCCCTGCCGAAGAGTATCGGCTTGCTCATGCCGGATTTCGGGAAGTCCTTCGGCGAATTCGAGATCACGGTTGTGGACACAAAGGGCGTGGATGACGTAGCCGTCCGCGAAGATTTGGACCTGCGCCTGAAGGATCCGCGCACCTCGGTCGTGCTGTGCAGCCGCTTCAACGACGCGCCCGGCACGAGCGCTAAAGCCCTGCTTCAGCACATGAAGCAGACTTTCTCGGAGCGCTTCGATACCGGCAAGGTATCTATCCTGTCGCTGCCCCGCTCAGGCGAAGCGCGAGCGATGAAGGACGATATGGGCGATCAGGCTCTCACCGATGAGGAGGGTTACGAGTTTAAACGCCTGCAGGTCTCGGCAGAGCTAGATGCGCAAAAGATGTCCGGAATCGAAGTGCTATTCTTCAACTTCGAGAGCGACAACGTGGCGAAGGTCAGGGTCGATTTTTTTGATCAACTTGCCCAGATGCGAGGTACAGTCTCGGAGCGGCTGTTCAATCTCTGCGATGCTGCAACCGAAATCATTGAGAACCATGAGAAGCATGCGGTCACGGCGGCGATCGAGGAGGTCGCCCGGCGGCTGAACACGTTTCTTCGGGGCAACGGAAAGCTCGGAGCCAGAGAGCGCCACGCATACGAGGAGGCCCTGAGCACAGTGCGAGGAGTCCGATACGCCTCGACGCTCTGGGCCGCTACCCGGCGTAGTGGCGTGTATTCCGGGCTCAACATCGTTCACCAGGTCGGTGTAGGGGCAGCGAGAGATGCGCGCCTGCGCTCGCGGGACTGGTTCGCCAAGATCGAGGGTCATGTGAACGAGCTCAAGGCGGATGACGACCTGACGCTCGCCACTCACTCGATCGACCAGATCGGCGCGGTGACGGAGGCTTCAAAGCGGACCTTCCTCGAAGGGGCGCAGCGGATTGCAATGGAAATCTACAGAGAGCCTCTGACGCAAGACAGCGTCTGGACGGAATGCGCCTCGGAGTGGGGTAAAGGAGCGGGTTTCAAGGATCGCGTAGTGGAACACCTACACTGCTGGTTCGATGATACCCGCCCAGATCTTAAGGAAGCGCTAGATGAGCGGTTGGGGGCTCTCTGGGAACGGGAGGTGATCGCGCCATTGATGCAACTCACCGAGGAACGTGAGCCCGAGGATGATCCTCTGCCAGACGCAGAGTAACATTATTGCGCCTCCCTCTGCCGTGTCCGCCTGACGACGGTTTCTGGCCCGGAGCTCTGATCGGGCCAGAAATTACCATTTTCGCCCGGCAGAACATCTTTCGCCAGTTTGTTCGTCTTTCCAATCCGATCCTTTCCTTATCCATCATGAAACATCATGATGGACTCGCCGCAGCAAGGAAGGTGGTCGATGGCGCGTGAGAAATTCGCGACGCAGGTTGACAGCGAACTGTTGTCGGCCGTTCGTGGGCTGGCGCGGAGCGAGGGGCGGCAGATTCAGGCGCTGGTCGACGAGGCGTTTGCGGATCTGATCGAAAAGCGTCGGCAGGATCGTCCCCGCACCCATGTCATGAACGCCTGTCGCGCCAGCCATGAGCCATACGGCCCGCTGTACAAGAAACTGGCGGAGTGAGTGACTATCTGACCGTCATCGAGGCGCTCGCCATCCATGCCGACCAGATCGAGCACTATGGCGGTGCGGACGGCGTACGCGATCCGGGCCTGCTCGAAGCTGCCCTCTATCGCCAATTCGCAAACCGGCGCCGCCTGCCACATCACATCCTGCGCGACAAACCTAGTGCTCAGGCGCATTCACTTCGTTCATCCACCCGATCACTAGCTCCTTGTTTTTGCATCAATTTTTCC
>JAGREZ010000002.1:0-233 GCA_020446285.1 Geminicoccaceae bacterium | reverse complement strand
TCTGTCTGGATCGATGCACTAGCCGTCGGGTCATCCAGAACGTCTTCCATATCCAGACCGCCAACAGCCTGCACCAGCGCTTTCACGCATTCATCGGCCTGTTTCGCGGACCCGCCACCCGATATCTCAACCGCTACATCCACTGGTTCCTCGCCCGCGCCAGAAAGGACGACAACCCCTCCGATAGGGTCTGGACCAGACTGTGCCAGAGAGCTGGCCCCGGTTGTTTGGAC
>JAGREZ010000259.1 GCA_020446285.1 Geminicoccaceae bacterium | reverse complement strand
GCCATCGCCCATGTCAACGGCTTCGGCTCGCATCATACCGATTCGATCATCGCCGAAGACGCGGACGCGGTCGGGCGCTTTCTTGCCGAGGTCGACAGTGCGATCGTCATGCACAATGCCTCGACCCAGTTCGNNAGTTCGCCGATGGCGGCGAGTTCGGAATGGGAGCGGAGATCGGCATTTCGACCGGCCGCATGCATGCGCGCGGACCGGTGGGTGTCGAACAGCTCACCAGTTTCAAGTATCTCGTGCGCGGCAGCGGCCAGACCCGTCCGGCATGATGCCGGCGGTGCGGCTGTTCGATCTCTCGGCGCGACCGCGCCTTCGGGCCGTTGCACCTCCGCTCGCCGGCGCAAGGAGCGGCGGGCGCCGGCGCGGATCCGCCATCGGCCTGCTCGGCGGCTCCTTCAATCCGCCGCATGAGGGACATCGCCATATCAGCATCGAGGCGCTGCGCCTGCTCGGGCTCGATGCCGTCTGGTGGCTGGTCTCGCCGCAGAACCCGCTCAAGCCGCGCGCCGGTATGGCGCCCCTGGCCGAGCGGTTGCACCGGGCCGAAGCCGTTGCCGCGCATCCCCGGATACGCGTCACGGACATCGAGCAACGTCTTCGCACGGTTTACACGGTCGATACGGTTTCCCGTCTAACATCTTCGTTCGAAGGCCGATTCGTCTGGCTGATCGGTGCCGACAACCTGTTGCAGATGGCACGCTGGCGGCGCTGGCGCGATCTCGTTTCACTGACGCCGATTGCAGTGTTCGATCGCAGCCCCTATTCTCATGCTGCCGTGGCGAGCAGGGTTGCCACGGCGCTTCGTGGGTCGAGATTGCCGGAGCGCAGGGCAGATCGCTTGATCGAGATGGCTCCACCCGTATGGACCTACATCCACTTGCGGCCGCACCCGGCTTCGAGTACGGCGTTGCGCGAGAAGACCGACGGGCCGGACGGGTCCGCCGGCGCCCACGCGGCAAACATGCAACCGGAGACAGCACCATATCCACCGATACGCTGAGCGGGCGCGGCGAAGCCGTGCGTGACATCATTCTCAAATCCCTCGATGCCGACAAGGCGATCGACGTCACCACCCTCGATCTGAAGGGCAAGACGAGCATCGCCGACTACATGATCGTCGCCAGCGGCACATCGCAGCGGCACATCGCGTCCATGGCCGACAGGCTCGCCTCGCGCCTGAAGGAGAACGACATGGATGCGCTCGGCATCGAGGGACTCGAGGATTGCAGCTGGGTTCTCATCGACGCGAACGATGTGCTCGTGCATCTGTTCCGCGCCGAAACCCGCTCCTTCTACGACATCGAGCGCCTCTGGTCGGTGGCGCCGGGAGACCGCCTCCGGGTCGTCAGCAGCCAGTAGCCCGGCACCGTGAAGGTCAGGATCGTGGCGATCGGCCGAATGCAGGATGACGCCATGGCGGAGCTCGTCGAGCGCTATCGCCGGCGAATTCCCTTCGAGGTCGAGCTCGTCGAGAAGGTGGCGCGCGGACGGCGCAGCGGAAAGGATGCCGAGGCCGACCTCATCGAAAGCCAGATCGGCTCCGGCGATTTCGTCATCGCCCTCGACGAGCGCGGCAGGGATCTCTCCAGCCGCGATCTCGCGACACGCATGGGCCGCCTGCGCGACGAGGGCCGGGGCACCGTCTCGGTGATCGTCGGCGGTGCGGACGGGCTGGCCGAGCGCCTGCGCCTGCGCGCCGATCTGCTGCTCGCCTTCGGAAGGGCGACCTGGCCGCACATGCTCGTGCGGGTGATGCTGATGGAACAGCTCTACCGCGCGTCCAGCATCCTTGGCGGACATCCCTATCACCGCGATTGAGCCTGTCATCGGAAATGAGCCTGTCATCGCGATCGAGGTGGCAGGCCGGGGCGCGCCGCCTTGCGCAAACGGCATGTGTTGTTGAGTGTTTGTTCAAAGCGCGGCATAGACGGCGGTGAAAGGAAGAACTCGCATGCGTGATTTTCAACTGCCGGATCGCTCGGCTGCCTATGGTGCCAATGCCATGGCGGCGACCTCGCATCCTCTTGCGACGCTCGCTGCCGTGGACATCCTCAGGGCCGGTGGCAATGCCGTCGACGCCGCGATCGCCGCCAATGCGGTCCAGTGTGTCGTCGAACCCCAGTCGACCGGTATCGGCGGCGATTGCTGGGCCATCCATGTGTCCGCCGATGGCAGGGTCAGCGCCCTGAACAGCTCGGGATGGGCTCCCGGTGCGGCCACCCCCGAGCGCCTGCTCGCCGCTGGTGCGGGAGCGGCGGAGGAGGCCGGCAGCCGCGATTCCGGCATGGCCGGCGGCGGCCGCATCGGCCAGCTCAGTCCGCATGCGGTCACCGTTCCGGGTGCACCGGCGGGATGGCATGCGCTGCTCGAAGCCTTCGGCTCGCGGTCGATGGAGGAATTGCTGCAACCGGCGATCGACCATGCCCTGAACGGCTATGTCGTCACCCCGAGGGTGGCCTTCGACTGGCACCGCGCGACCTCGACGCTGATGAACAGCGAGGCGGGGCGGCGCTTCTACCTGCCATCGGGCAAGGCACCGGCGGTGGGCGAGCGGATGACCCTGCCGCTTCTGGGCGAGACCTTCCGGCAGGTTGCGCGCGAGGGCTGGCGGTCGTTCTACGAGGGCGATCTCGCGCGAAAGATGCTGCAGAGCCTCGGGGAGTTCGGCGGTCTGCACGATGCCGAGGATTTCGCGCTGTTCGAGCCGGAATGGACGACGCCGATCCGCACGGGGTATCGCGGTCTCGACATTCTCGAACTGCCGCCCAACAGCCATGGCCTGACGGCGCTGACGATCCTCAACATTCTCGAGAATTTCGCGCTTGGCGAACTCGATCCGCGTGGCGGCGAACGCTTTCATCTCGAGGCGGAGGCCACCCGTCTCGCCTTCCGCGACCGCGACCGCTACATCGCCGATCCGCGCCATGGCGATGTTCCGGTCGAACAGCTCCTCGCCAGGGACCGGGCGCGGCGGCTGGCATCGGCGATCGATCGCGACACGGCCATGACCATCCTGCCCGATCCGCCGCTCGATCCGCATCCGGACACGATCTATCTGAGTGTCGTCGACCGCGACGGCAACGCGATCTCGTTCATCAACTCGATCTATGACAGTTTCGGTTCGGGGCTGGTTTGTCCGCGCACCGGGGTCAACTTCCATTCCCGCGGCCGCGCCTTCCGTCTGGAGGAGGGGCATCCCAATGTCGTCGCACCGCGCAAGCGGCCGCTGCACACGATCATTCCGGGCATGGCGATGAAGGATGGCAAGGTCTGGGCCAGCTTCGGCGTCATGGGCGGAGACTACCAGCCGGTCGGTCATGCGCATGTCATCACCGACATGCTGGATTACGGGCTGGATCCGCAACAGGCCTCGTCCTCGCCGCGGGCGATGGCCTATCCGGGCCCGCTCAAGGTCGAACGGGGAATGCCGGAACGCGCGGTGCTCGATCTGGCCATGAAGGGCCACGCGATCGCATGGGCCGACGCCCCGCTCGGCGGCAGCCAGATCGTGCGGGTCGATCATGAGCGCGGCGTGCTGATCGGCGGTTCGGATCCCAGAAAAGACGGTCTCGCACTCGGATATTGATGACCATGACCATCTTCGAGATCTCGTCGGTCCTGATCGTGCTCGCCGCGGCGTTCGGCTGGATCAACCATATCGTCCTGCGCCTGCCGCCGACCATCGGCCTCGTCGTCATGGGACTTGCGGCATCGCTCGGGGCGATGGGGCTCGACTGGGCGATACCGGGACTGACGCTGGTGGCGGACCTGCGCGCCTTCGTCGCCGGCATCGATTTCTACGAGGCGCTGATGAACGGGATGCTGGGTTTCATCCTGTTCGCCGGCGCGCTGCACGTCAATTTCTCCGATCTCGCCGACGAGAAATGGATGGTGATCCTTACCGCCACGATCGGCCTTCTGATCTCCACCTTCATCATCGGTTTCGCGCTCTACTGGCTCGCCGGCATTCCGCTCATCGTCGCTCTCGTCTTCGGCTCGCTCATCAGTCCGACCGATCCCGTGGCCGTGCTCGGGATGCTCAAGACGATCCGTGTTCCACGGCAGCTGCAGACGAAGATCGCCGGCGAGAGCCTCTTCAATGACGGTGTCGCCGTCGTCGTCTTTCTCATTCTCGCGGCGATCGCCTTCGGCAGTGACGGCGGCGAGACGGGGGTCGCGGATGTCGCCCGGCTGTTCGTCAAGGAGGCGCTCGGCGGCGCGCTTCTCGGTGCTGCGGCCGGCTGGTTCACCTGTCAGCTGCTCGCCCGCGTCGACGAATATGTGCTCGAGGTGCTCATGACCATAGCGCTTGTCATGGGCACCTACGCGCTGGCCATGGCGCTGCACATGAGCGGACCCATCGCCGTGGTGCTCGCCGGCCTGCTCATCGGCAACAGCGGCTTCAAGTATGGCATGAGCGAACGCACGCGCCTGCATGTGGAGCGGTTCTGGGATCTGATCGACGAGATCCTCAACGCCGCCCTGTTCCTTCTGATCGGGATCGAGGTGCTGGCCATTCCGTTCGCGCGCGAAAGCTCGCCCATCGTGCTGGCGGCGGTGCCGCTCGTGCTGCTGGCGCGGGTGATCGCGGTCGGCGCACCGATGGCGGTCCTCGCCCGGCGCCAGACATTCAGCCCCGGAACGCTGCCGATCCTCGTCTGGGGCGGATTGCGCGGCGGCATTTCGGTGGCACTCGCCCTCTCCCTGCCGGAAAGCGAGTACAAGCCCGTGATCCTCGCCGCCACCTATGTGGTGGTGATCTTCTCCATCATCGTGCAGGGCCTGACCATGGCGCCCGTCATCAATCATTTCGGTCCGAAGGCCGCGCGCGAGGAGGCGCTGGACCGGGCCGGAGACGGGGAGCAATCTTCCGCGGAACCATCGAGGGAATCCTGATGATCATTCCATCGTTACGCTACAGCGACGCACGCTCCATGATCGACTGGCTCTGCATCGCCTTCGGCTTCGAGCGCGGGCTCGTGGTGGATGGCGATGACGGCCGGATCCGCCATGCCGAGCTTTCCTATGGCGACGGTCAGGTCATGCTCGGCAGTGCGGGCGACGGTGATCCGCCGCGCGGCGGGCATATCTATGTCGTCGTTTCCGATCCCGACGCGCATTGTGCGCGGGCGCGGCGCGAGGGGGCGGAGATCGTGAGCGAGGTCGCCGATCAGGATTATGGCGGCCGCCTCTATTCGGCGAAGGATCCCGAAGGCCACCTCTGGCATTTCGGCAGCTACGATCCGCGCGACCCCGGCAATGGCCGGCTGGATTATGACGAGGATGACGCCAAGGGGGTGATCGAGCTCAGGATCGCCGGCCGCGTGACCGCCGATCGCTTCGAACAGGTGGTCGAGCGCATGGAGGCGTTTCTCGGGCGGCATGAAACGGTGCGGATCATCGAGGTGGTCGAGAGCTTCGACGGGATCGACCTTTCCCTCCTGTTCGACGATGTCCTGTTCAGTCTGCGGCACATGCGCCGCTTCACCCATATCGCGGTCGTCACCGATCTCGGCTGGATCGAACGCATGACCAACGCCGCCGCCGTGGTCCTTCCGGCGAAGGTACGGGTCTTCCCGCTCGATTCCCTCGACGAGGCCCGCGCCTGGATCGCCCGCTAGTCGGAGCTGTCGCTCTTCCGGTGTTTGCTCTTGCGTTCAGGCGCCACGCAGGCGGCACTCCCGGTCGGTCGCTGGTCGGAGCTGCGCTCCTCCGGAGTTTGCTTTTGCGTTCAGGCGCCACGCAGGCGGCACTCCCGGTCGGTCGCTAGTCGGAGCT
>JAGREZ010000027.1 GCA_020446285.1 Geminicoccaceae bacterium | reverse complement strand
CAACGTGCCGCTACCCCGACCCGATCGTTCACGCCTCGCTTGCCGCCAGAAGCGAGGCATTGCCGCCGGCGGCGGTGGTGTCGACGCACAGGTGGCGTTCGAGTACGAGCACCTCGCCGCCGTCCTCGCTGTCGATGAGGGGAACGATCGGGCCCTCTCGTTCGGCGAGGGCCTTGCGCAGCGCGCGCTGACGCTCATCGGCTGCCCACGAGATGACGGCCGCGATATTCCTGATATCGGCCAGTGCGGCCGGATCGAGTGTTCCGGCGATACGGTGGATGGATCCACGGGGCTTGTCGGTGGACGTGTCGAGGCCATCGGCGATGGCTATGACGGTATTGCCATGATGCGCGGCCCGTTCGGCCTGTTGCTCGGCAGCTTCGGCGGAAGGGCCGAGACAGAGGATGACACCGCGCGCGAAATGGCTCAGGCGATTGGATTCGCCGGTCGGTCCGGGCATGTCGAGCACCTCGAGGGGAGCGCCGTCGATGGTTCCCGCAGCCCGGATCGCGGTGGTGACCATGGCCGCGTCGACGATGGCCGGGCTGTCGCCTCCGGCATCAACGATCTTGCGCCGGCCGCGGAAGCGGGCGAGATAGGCCGGCCCTCCGGCCTTGGGCCCGGTGCCCGAAAGCCCCTCGCCGCCGAAGGGCTGCGAGCCGACGACGGCACCGATCTGGTTGCGATTGACATAGATGTTGCCGGCCTTCACCCGCTCGACGATCTGTTGCACGCGGTCGTCGATGCGCGTGTGCAGGCCGAACGTCAGGCCGAACCCCTTGGCATTGACCGCATCGACCACGGCATCGATCTCGTCGGCGGCAAATGTTGCGACATGCAGCACGGGCCCGAAAATTTCCCGGTCGAGATCCTCGATGCCATTGACGGAAAGGACGGCGGGTGCCGTGAAGTGGCCGGTGGCCGGAACCGGGAGTTTCCCGAGCACACGGCCGCGTTGCTCGAATCCGGCCACATGTCGCTCGATGACATCCCTGGCTTCCGCATCGATGACAGGTCCGACATCGGTTGCAAGTTCCGCGGGGTTGCCCACGCAAAGTGCATCCATGGCACCTTGAAGCATGGTGAGGAACTTGTCGGCGACATCCTTTTGCACATAGAGCATGCGCAGCGCCGAGCAGCGTTGCCCGGCACTCTGGAAGGCGGAGGCGAGGATGTCGCGAACGGCCTGTTCGGGCAGGGCGGTGCTGTCGACGATCATGGCGTTCAGTCCGCCGGTCTCGGCGATGAGCGGTGCGCCGGGCGGTGCGTTGGCGGCCATGGAGCGATGGATCATGCGGGCCGTATCGGTCGAGCCTGTAAAGCAGATGCCATCGACCCTTCGATCACCGGTCAGTCGTGCTCCGACATGTGCGCCGTCGCCCGGCAGCAATTGCAGGACATCCGAGGGAATGCCGGCTTGATGCAGCAGGTCCACCGCCCGCGCCGCCATGAGCGGCGTCTGCTCCGCGGGCTTGGCGAGCACGACATTGCCGGTGACCAGTGCCGCCGAGACCTGACCGGTAAAGATCGCCAGCGGAAAGTTCCATGGCGATATGCAGACGAACAGCCCGCGCGGTTCGTCCGGCTCGTCGGCTTCGGCGCGGTCGGCATAATAGCGCAGGAAGTCCACTGCCTCGCGGACCTCGCCGACGCCGTCGAGCCATGTCTTGCCGGCCTCGCGCGAGGCGAGCGCGAAGAGTTCGGCGGCGTTTTCCTCATAGAGATCGGCTGCCTTTCTCAGGCATGCCGACCGCTCGTTCACGGCAAGCCCGGCCCATGATGCACGGGCGGCCACTGCGCGCTCGAACGCCCGTTCGATATCCGCGTCACCGGCATCGGTGACGGTGCCGACGATATCCTGCGGGTCGGCCGGGTTGACGATATCGTGCGACGGACAGTCTCCCGCCGCTGCCGGAGAGGTCGGTCCCGCATGCCAGCGATATCCGTTTTCGTATGGGGCACGGGCGCTCCGGAGCCCGGCTACGATCAGCGGATCGGTGATGTCGAAGCCCTTCGCATTGACGCGTCGCTCGCCGAACATGGCTGATGGTGCCGGGATATGCGGGTTGATGACGGCCGCCCCGTCGGTGTCGAGGGCAAGGAACGGGTCGGCGGCAATCGTCTCCGGCGTGATGTCCTCATCGACGATCTGGTTCACGAACGAGCTGTTGGCGCCGTTCTCCAGCAGGCGGCGTACGAGATAGGCGAGCAGGTCGTGATGCGCTCCGACCGGCGCGTAGATGCGGCAACGCGTGCCATGGCGCTTGAGAATCGCATCGTGCAGGGCTTCGCCCATGCCGTGCAGCCGCTGGAACTCGTAGCAGTCCGGTTTGACACCGTGCCGTTCCGCCAGATGGAGGACGGCAGCGATGGAATGTGCATTGTGGGTTGCGAACTGCGGGTAGATCCGCTCGCGCTTCTCGAAGAGCGAATGGGCACAGGCGATATAGGAGATGTCCGACCAGCTCTTGCGGGTGAAGACTGGATAGGAATCCAGCCCGAGAACCTGGGCCCGCTTGATCTCGGTATCCCAGTAGGCCCCCTTGACCAGCCGCACCATGATCCTGCGGTCATGTTCGCAGGCGAGGCGATAGAGCCATTCGATGACATGGGTGCAGCGCCGGCCGAATGCCTGGATGACGATGCCGAGACCGTTCCAGCCGGCGAGAGCGCGGTCCTGGAGCAGCGCCTCGATCACATCCAGCGAAAGATCGAGCCTGTCCGCTTCCTCGGCGTCGATGTTGAGACCGATCCCGGCACTTCTGGCGAGAAGGGCGAGCGAGCGCGTGCGGGCGATGAGCTCGGGGAGCATGGTCTCGCGTTGCGAGAATTCGTAGCGTGGATGGAGTGCCGAGAGTTTGACGGAAATTCCCGGATTTTCCGCGATCCCGCTGGCGGTGGAGACGGGATCGAGTGCCGTGATCGAGCGTGAATAGGCGAGATGGTAGCGTCGGGCATCCCCCTCGGTGCGTGCGGCCTCGCCGAGCATGTCGTAGGAATAGGTGTAGCCGCGCCTTTCCATCTCCCTTGCGCGTTTCTTCGCTTCGTCGATATCCCGTCCGAGGACGAACTGGCCGCCGAGTTCGCGCATGGCACTGCCGACGGCGGTGCGGATCACGGGTTCGCCAAGCCTTCGGATGGCGCCGCGTATGATCCCCGCCATGCCCTCTTCCTGTTCGTCGTTCAGGAGCCGGCCCGTGAGCAGCAGCGCCCAGGTCGAGGCATTGACCAGCGACGAACTGGAATGGCCGAGGTGACTTCCCCAGTCGGAGGGTGCGATCTTGTCCTCGATCAGCGCGTCGATCGTGTCGGCATCGGGTACGCGCAGCAGCGCTTCGGCAAGGCACATGAGCGCCACGCCTTCCCGGGTCGACAGGCCATATTCGGCAAGCATGACCTCCATCAATCCTGGCTCCGCGTTTCGCCGGACCGTCCGCACGAGTTCCGCCGCATGTGCGGAAATCGCCTCGCGATCGGAACGCGTCAGGTCCGCGAGCTCCACCAGCCGCCGCAGCACCGTCCCTTCATCGCCGAGCTGATCCCGACGCATGGTCTCGCGAATCCTGTCCAGCACGGAAGCCACTCCTTTCTTGGTGGAACCCATGGAGCCGCTGTTGGCTTGTCAGCCGCTCACACGCCAGCTTGAACACGGACGCCCGCCTCAGGCAAGATCGAGTATGAGCACGAGCCGTTTGCCGCCATGCTGCCCGCCATGCGCAATGGCATTGGCAAGCCGTTCCTCGATGCCGATCTGCAGGCGAACGCCCGCCGCCGGAGGCAGGCGGCTGGCCCGTGCGAAACGTTCATTCCCGCAAGTTCGCGCGACCGTTGAGAGAAAAGGCGAGAAGGGTGCGGTCATCGGCGGGCGTGCAGGCCGTAACGGAACCGAGACGCGAACGCAGATAGTCTACGAGGCCGCCTGCGCCGCATCCCGCCGGCACCCCTTCGACGATTTCGGCAAGACGCTCGACGCTGCGGCCGGTGCCGTCATCGAAGGCTTCGAGTACGCCGTCGGTGGCTATCAGCACGACATCGCCGGATTGCAGGTCGATGCGTGCATTCTCGTAGGTTTCGTTGCGATCGAGGCCGGGAGGCAGGCCGGGTGCCGCGTCGCGCAGGATGCGAACCGCGCCGGAGCGAAGAAGCAGCGGTGGCGGATGCCCGGCAATCGCCACATCCATGCAGCCTCCATCGAGATCGACGATGCAGCAGGCCATGGCGACGAACTTGTCGGCATCGTGTGCACGGTCGAGTTCGAGCAGGCTTTCGCCGAGGAAGCGGCCGGCGGTCGGCCGCTCCAGCCTGAATGCCAGACTGTGCATGAGGCTCTTCGCCAGAGCCATGAAGATCGCGGCATCGATACCCTTGCCGGACACATCCG
>JAGREZ010000258.1 GCA_020446285.1 Geminicoccaceae bacterium | reverse complement strand
TCGTCCTTCCCGTCCTTCATGGTTCTGCTTCGTCGGCCTCCGGCAGATCGCGTATGAACTCCTCGAAATCCTTCACCGTGGCGAAATCCCTGTAGACCGAGGCGAAGCGCACATAGGCGACCTCGTCGAGCTTTGCGAGGCTTTCCATGGTCAGCTCGCCGATGCGCTTGCTCGTCACCTCGCTCTCGCCGGTCGTCTCCAGCCTGCGCACGATGCCATTGACGATGCGCTCGATCTGTTCGGCCTCGATGCCGCGCTTGCGCGTGGCGATGCGAATCGAGCGGGAAAGCTTGTCGCGGTCGAACGGCACACGCCGCTGGTCGGCCTTCAGCACGACGAGATCGCGCAGCTGGACCCGCTCGAAGGTCGTGAAACGCGCGCCACAGGCGGCGCACTGGCGGCGACGGCGGATGGAGATGGCATCCTCCACCGGCCGCGAGTCCTTGACCTGGGTATCCTCCGAGCCACAGAACGGGCATCGCATCGTCTGGTTCTCTCCGGTTGTCCTTGTCAGCCGCCGGCGGGATCAGCCGCCGCCACGGGCGAGCTTGTCGACACGCCGGGCATGACGTCCGCCCTCGTAGGCGGTATCGAGAAAGGCGTCGAGACAGTCGAGGGCGACGCCGACGCCGACGATCCGCGCACCGAGCGCCAGAACATTGGCATCGTTGTGCTCGCGGGTGAGCCGCGCGGTGGTGACGTCATGGCAGAGACCGCAGCGGATGTGCGGCGCGCGGTTGGCGGCGATGGAAATGCCGATACCCGTACCGCAGACGAGCACGCCTCGGGTCGCCCGCCCATCGGCGAGCGCTTCGGCCAGCAATGCCGCCATGTCGGGATAGTCCACCGAATCGGTACTATGGCAGCCGAGATCGAGAGGCTCGAGCCCTCGTTCGCGAACCGCCGCGGCAAGCCGGTTCTTGAGTTCGAAACCCGCATGATCGGCGGCTAGGGCAACGGTATTGACGTTCATGATCCTGTTCCGCGCAAAGGGGAGCGGACATTGCGCCTGTCCACTACCACAGTGACGGACCGCACTCCACCGCGAACCGCTTTCGCTTGCTGATACCGGGCGGCCGACCTAGTTTTGGCTCAAGTCCGCGTCGCCGGATTAACGCAGGGTTGTGAACAGTCGCGGACAGCAAGGGAGAAGAGAATGCCGAAAGTCACGATGTCGACGAAGGTCGCCGCCAATGCCGATCAGCTCTGGAAGACCATCGGCGGTTTCGGCCAGATCGCCGACTGGCATCCCGCAATCGAAAAATCGCAAACCGACGGCGAGCGCAAAGGTTCGGTCCGTTCGCTGACCCTCGTCGGTGGCGGCAGCCTCAACGAGAAGCTCGAGGAGATCAGCCCGTCGGAACGAATCTACCGCTATTCGATCATCTCCGGTCCCCTTCCGGTTGCCAATTACGAAGCGGTCATCCACGTCAGGGACAATGGCGACGGCACGAGCACTGTCGAGTGGTCGAGCGAATTCGACGCCTCCGGCGCTTCGGAGAATGACGCCGTGGCCGCCATCCAGGGCGTCTACCAGGCCGGACTCGACAATATCCGCAAGATGTTCGGCGTCTAGTGCATCGATCCGGACAGATCGTACGGATCTGACTGGATAAATTGATACAAAAACAGGGAACTGGCGCTCGGGTGCATCAACGGAGTGAATGCGCCTGAGCACCAGTCGCCGGCGTATCGCCGGTGGTCGTCATGCAACGGTACGACCACCGGAACCGCGCGGGCTCAAGATGAACAGCAGGAGGGGGTGAGACCATGAACAGGTCGTCATCCGATCGCAATCGTCGTTTCGTCCTCAACGAGCGGCCGAAGGGAGAGCCGGACGAAAACACCTTCAGGCTGGAAACGGTCGAGGTGCCGGAACCGAAGAACGGCGAGATGCTGGTGCGCAATCACTACCTTTCGCTCGATCCCTACATGCGCGGCATGCTGAGCGATCGTGAATCCTACGTCGATCCGGTCGCACTCGGTGCGACCATGGTCGGCGGCACGGTCTCGCAGATCATCGAATCGAAAAACAGCGCTTTCAAGCCGGGCGACTGGGTCGTCACCGGCGGCGGCTGGCAGGACTATGCCATTTCCGACGGCGAGATGACCTTTCCGCTCGACGAGGACATGCCGAACAAATCCCGCGCACTGGGCGTTCTCGGGATGCCGGGCTTCACGGCCTGGGCCGGTCTCACCCAGATCGGCAAGCCGAAGGCCGGTGAAACGCTGGTCGTCGCCGCGGCGACGGGGCCTGTCGGCGCGTCGGTCGGACAGATCGCGAAAATCCTCGGGCTGCGCGCCGTGGGCATCGCCGGCGGTCCGCAAAAATGCCGTCACGCCATCGAAACACTGGGCTTCGATGCCTGCATCGATCACCGGGCCGACGATTTCGCCGAACAGCTGGCGACCGCCGTTCCCGACGGTATCGACATCTATTTCGAGAATGTCGGCGGCAGGGTGTTCGACGCGGTGCTGCCGCTGCTGAACCCGTGCGCGCGCATTCCGCTATGCGGCAATATCGTCACCTACAACGATCCCGACGCGCTCGCCGAGGGCGGCGACCGCACCCATACCGTCATGGCGCGCTTCCAGCAATTTCGCATCACCATTCGCGGCTTCATCATCTTTGCCGATTTCGGCCATCTCTACCCCGATTTCATTGCCCAGGTACAACCATGGGTCGAAGCCGGCAGACTGCACTATCTCGAACACATGTCGGATGGTCTCGAAAACGCGCCCGCTGCGCTCAACGAAGTGCTGCGCGGCGAGAATTTCGGCAAGCGCGTCATCCGCATCGTTCCCGAAGACTGACCGCCCGTTCAGTCGATCGCCACCGTCCGGTCGCCCCGGTCGCCCTCCTCGCCGGTCTTCTGGCGCTGCCACATGTCGGCATAGAGGCCGCTGCGCGCCAGGAGATCGGTATGGCTTCCGCGTTCCTCGATCCGGCCGTCCCTGAGCACGACGATCTCGTCCGCATCGGCGATGGTCGAGAGCCTGTGGGCGATGACCAGCGTCGTCCGCCCCTTCGCCGCTTCGCGCAGGGCTTCCTGCAACGCCTGTTCCGTCTGGCTGTCGAGCGCCGATGTCGCCTCGTCGAGAACGAGGATCGGCGGATCCTTCAGTAGCACGCGGGCAATGGCGACGCGCTGTTTCTCGCCGCCCGACAGCTTGAGACCGCGTTCACCGACGAGCGTTGCGTAACCGTCGGGGAGGCTCTCGATGAAGGTGTGGATCTGTGCCTTGCGCGCGGCGGCCTCGATGTCCGCCTGACCCGCGCCCGGCCGTCCGTAGGCGATGTTGGCGCCGATCGTGTCGT